>JBILIE010000053.1:0-8689 GCA_044350115.1 Rickettsiales bacterium | reverse complement strand
GGATGCGATCGTAGATAAAGCGATTTTGCAACTCTTCTTCCAACTGCATCTCCAACACCTCACCTTGAAGCTGTTGTGAACCCTGTTCCAGCTTCTTACTTAGCTCCTCGACTTTACGTTTGAGCGAGGCATTTTTTTCTTCTTGTTCGCGCAACTTTAGATCAGACTCTAGTGCCAGCTCTTGCTTGATTTTCTCACGTTCCATTGAGAGTGAGGCGTTGACTTGTTTTTGAATTGTTAAATCAATTTCACGGGTTTTATCCTCTAATGCCCGCTCTTTTTTGAGAAATTCAGCTTGTTGTTTTTGGGCTTCTGCCAGCTTCATATCTCGCTGTTTTAGCTGTTCTTGCAACTCGGCTGCTTTACTTTTCTCCGCGTTCAAATCCAACATTGCGGCACGCTTGGCCTTTTCCGCTTCTTCCTTCGCTATTTCGCTACGCGCAGCATTTAGTTTTTCTTCAACCTGCTTTTCGATGGCTTTTTGTGCTTCTTTAACTTCTTTTTGCTGCGTAAGCAAAGCTGACTCACGTTTCCCAATATCAGCATCTTTAGCGGCAAGCTGTGCTTCAAACTGTTTGCGTGCATCCGCAAGCAGTGGGGCAGCCAAAGAGTCCTTGAGTGAGGATGTAAGCTCAATTTGATGAGAACATTTAGGGCAGGTGATGGTGGATTCTGTAGCCATTTGTTTACCTTTACGCATATGGATACGCTTACTTTAGCAGTCAAATCCCGCAATTAAAGTGGAATCAACCCTGTATGAGTCACTGTCTACAAATAACACACTGTAACTATTTTACTTTGTAACGATTGGCAAACACCTCATCTTCATTTTTTGGTAAGTTTTCTGTTCGATGGTATATTGCCAGAAACTACGGTAAACAATTTGGTCTAACATTATGGGATTAAGTCAGTGACAGAGCGTGTCGATATTGCGCCTTCCATGCTTCGATGGGCACGGGAAAGGGCGAGTATGCAGCTGGATGAGCTGGTGCAGCGTTTTGCCAAACTTCCGCAATGGGAAGCAGGAGAAATTAAGCCCACGCTCAAGCAGTTGGAGGATTTCGCCAAAGCGGTGCATGTTCCGTTTGGCTTTTTATTTCTTCCTGAGCCTCCCCAAGAAAAACTCCCTATTCCTGATTTCAGAACTTTCGACAATCGCCAAGTGACCCGCCCCAGCCCAAATTTGCTGGATATGGTTTACACCTGTCAGGAACGTCAGGCATGGTATCGGGATTTTGCGCAGATGAATCGCTTGGATGTGCATTCCTATATTGGCAGCGTTACGCTGGCAGATAAGCCTGAGGATGCTGCTGAGAGAATACGCCACCATCTGAGCTTCGATATGGCCAGCAGGCTTGAGTGTAAAACATGGGAAGATGCATTGCGCCTCATGATTCGTCAGGCGGATCAGGTTGGCATTCTGGTGATGGTGAGCGGCATTGTTCACAGCAACACAAGCCGAAAGCTCGACCCCAAAGAATTCAGGGGATTTGCGCTGGCTGACCCCAATGCACCGCTTATTTTCATTAATGGCTCCGATAGTAAATCTGGCCAAATGTTTACCCTTGCCCATGAGCTGGCGCATTTATGGTTAAACGCCAGCGGAATCTCTAACGCCAGCGCAAAGCCAGTGCATCGTTTCAGTAAAGAAGAGGTCTGGTGCAATGCTGTAGCGGCTGAATTACTGGTGCCGCTCAATGCGCTTATCCCCTTATTGCGCAAAGAAGAAGAGGTGTTAGCTGCTGTTGCCAGACTGGTTAAGCATTTTAAGGTCAGCAGACTGGTGATGCTGCGCCGATTATTAGATGCAGGATGGCTTAAAGCTGCCGAATTTGACAAAGCATGGGCAATGGAAAAGGCAAGGCTGGAGGAAGCAGCAGAGCGTAGCGGAAGCGGTGGAGATTTCTATCGCAGCACTGTTTCCCGAGTGAGCCGCCGCTTCACGCAAGCACTGGTGAGCAGCACCTTAGAGGGGCAGACACTTTATCGTGATGCCTTCCGAATGCTGGGAGTCTCCAAGACAGAAACATTCAACCATCTTGGCCGCGAAGTGGGAGTGATGCTATGAGCAAATATCTGTTGGATGCCAATATCTTTATACAGGCCAAGAACCTGCATTACGGCTTTGATTTCTGCCCTGCATTCTGGGATTGGCTAGTGCAGCAGAATGCCTTGGGCAAAGTGGCCAGTATTGAAAAAATTGCCGATGAGTTGGCGGGAGAGGATGATCTATCGCAGTGGGCAGCAATGCGTAGCGCGGATTTCTTTTTGCCAGCGGATAGCAACGTGATTGCCGCATTTAGCGAGATCAGCGCATGGCTACCGCAGCAGAATTATGAACCTGCCGCCATTTCCACTTTCTCGCAGGTGGCCGATTACTGGATTGTTGCACATGCAAAAGCCCATGATTGGACAGTAGTCACTCATGAAGTTCCCTCTAACAGCACCAAAAAAGTAAAAATTCCTGATGTCTGCGCAGGCCTTAAAATTCACTGCATAAGCCCCTATGCCATGCTCCGCCGTGAACATGCTCGCTTTGTACTAGGCACTCGGGCGGCTGCGTAATTGCCTAGAACGGCCTGATTCATAGCCCATTCACCAACTCAGTAGAAATTGCTACTTTTCTATTATGTTAAGAATCATATTGATGAAAATAAGCGCTTGCCTGAACGCTTGGGCAATTAGCTAGAGCAGATTGACAATTCAACCTCCTGCTTATAATTTCCACCTGAAGCGAGAAAATCGCTTTGGGGTGTCGAAACTCCGTCTTGTGCGGTCAGTGTACCGTTTACACTCCCTACTATCTGGTGGGGAGGCATTAGCGTATGTCCAGCCCGAAAGGGTAAAGGCTAGTGCAACCTTTCACAAGACTGGTTTTCGAACTCCCCGCCACCAGAAGAGGGGAATATATTATGCAGATCATTAACCAAGCAATCGTGGATGATGCGTTTCTTTATCTCTCCGCGCAGTTACCAGAAGTGCTGTGTGATAAGGATAGAAGCTATTTACAGGCACTAAAAGATTTTCGCCGCCATCTGCTGAATACATTACAGAAGAGCGATATTTCTATTAATTAGAAATGCACCCGTAAAAGTGGCATTCCTAAGCCTCCTAGTGCTGATTATTAGCTTCTTGCTGGCCATGGATGCCGCAATCTCTTTGCGCCTCTGCAAAGCCGCTTTGCGGCGGATTAATCCCTGACCAAAAAACGGCTGGGCAGCTTTCGTCGCAGTGAATGTTTTTTTGTAAAATTAGAACCGAGACCAAAGAATAAAAAACACTAACGCCCTAAATTATTATTAATAAGGTTTAACCTGAGGCACAAAAAGTCTCCCAAAATTGTCGTAATAAAAAAATGAGTTTGCGCCCAAAGTGCTTTTATAGCTCTGACATTGTCGTGATTAAAATCGCAATTATCTGTCGCTACTTTGTCGTGATAGAAGACAGAAATATCTACGATACGCAGAGTGGTGATGACCTTGTCGCAATAGAATATTTTTGTTTTTCAAGCCACATTGGAGAGCAAACCCAGCGTTATCAATTAGTGCTCCCAATACTTCCATTTCTCACAATGCATGAACTGTTTCTTATAAGATACCAGTAACCTTCTACATATTTTATAACGACAGTTCAGATATAAATAGAAAGAATATTTTTCCGTTCAATCGATTTTTTTCATGTGGTTCACTGAGCAAGAAAGATCCAAACTAGCGTCAGGAAAGTTGGCAATACCATTTTCTGTACGATACTAATTTCTAATAGTTATAGTAAAAGTTTATTCGTATTTTGTCAAAAGCGGAGAGTATAAAGCAGTTCAAATATTGGTATGAAAAAAGTAAAAACGAGACGCTAAGTGCGGTATAACTCCAAAGCCTAAATCTTACTTACCCGCCAGATCTTGCAATTATTTTCTGCTTCTGGGCATCGTATTGGTACTTCACAACAGTACCTTCTTTAATTTTATCTATAGCCTCATCAATAAAGAAGCGCGGCACGAGGAACCATTCACGCGGCACGATGGGATTGCCTAATCGGTCTGTGATTCCAATATCAAGACGCGCAGGTTCGAAGAACTTATGGATTAGCTTTTCCAGTCGCACCCTATTGATGTTTGATAGTTCGTAGGTGGCAACAACCTCAACATCCGCCATCAGGTAAGTAGAGTCTAGCTTTGCATTTGCAATGCGTCTGCGTATATCGCCGCTGGTGACGCCAATTTTATGGATAACATCACGATGCTCTTTGATAAACGGATGGTTGGATTTGCTACGCAGGATGTAGATGGTGCCTGATTCAATGTCGCCATCCTCTGCCACATCGGAGAATAAGGGACCCGCAGACGATTCAGTAATACGCCGCCCAGCTTCGTCTTTGTAAAGAGCGCGTTGCAAGGAGCGCAAGAGAAGGTCACTTTCCGTGCCGTTATCATAGATCAACCGCAGGCGTGCATCGGTCGCGCCGTTAGGTGCTTTTATTTCCTCACCGACTTCAGCCACATAAACGATCTGACCGCCCAGAATAAAGAACTCGCCTTTTTCAATACTGGCATCTTCTTTGAAACGGCGGCTTTGGCGTATGCCCACCTTCAAATCCTCCTGCACGGCGGTGAACAGTGGCTTGAACGTGTCAAAATCTAGGCATGATGCACGCTTGGCGATTTCTTCAGCGGCGCGGATTTCCGCACGAGTTTTGACGTGCGTGAGTTTGGTTATATCGTTCTCGCCTACATCCAGCACACCCAGTTCCGCTAGTAGCGCATCATCATCCAGATCGTCACCTGCACTATGAATAGCCGCTGGTTGCCCTTGCAGGAGGCCGTGCTTATCGAAGCCTGCAAGCACAGTACGGCAATCCTCGGAAGCGTGGATTTTATCCAGCCGCACCGCGTATAGACGTTCAAATATGTCTTTGTCTGCCCCGTTGTTGGGTAGCCGCCCGTGCTGTTCGTAGAAGCGTTCTATGTCCTCAAAGCCTGCGATAATGCGTTCCTCGCGTGGTGAGCGGCTGGAGACTTTGTTTTCCTCCACCTCAACGCCAAGCTCAGCAAGTAACGCATCATCATCTTCGGTAAACTGAGCTTTTCTAGCCATTCGCTGCCTCTGCTTTCATTCTCGCAAGGAATGCTATTCCCTCGGCCATTTTCTTTTCCCACGGATCGGGGGATGTGAGAGATGGAAGCCTGCCGCGCTCTTGCTTGAATTGCAGCGCACGTTTTGCCAGCCCACGCGCTTCTTCAAGCGTCAGCGTCGTTTTCTTGCCTGCAATCACTGCTTGCACTTGTTTCAGGCTATCTTCTGTCATCGCCTTGGCTAAAATCGCATAGGCTTCACCGAACGGGTTAATGCGGTCAATCAGGTCAATTTCCAGATCGCGCACATCCATCGTGAACTTGCGAACCCCGTCGATTAGCGCGGTGTTTCCACCTTGTATAAGGTTATCATCCGCATTCAAGATTTTCTTCGCCTGCTGAGTCAGGTTCAAAGCGGCGATAGCGTGCTGGCGAACCGCTTCCTGATCTTCTTCATCCAGTTCAGGGTATTTATCCCTCACGATCTTTCCCATGCGCACTTGCGTAAGTTCTTCAGGCACCGCCTCGGTATCGAACAAGCCGCGCTCAAGCGCAGTTTTATCCTGCACGAACGCTGCGATCACTTCATTCAAGTCTTCTTGGCATATGCGGCTGGCCTCTTTGCTCTTAGGCTCAACTAACCCCTTAATCTCGATCTGGAACTGCCCTGTTTCCTCGTTAAAGCCGACATTTTCCTTTTTCGGGTCATAGCCGCCATCACCGTAATCAAAACCTTCAACGGGACCGCTACCCGTGCTTTTCGGCGTGAAGTTGAACTTCGGCGCAAGCACTTGTTCCATCAGCAGGCTGGCGGCAATGGCTTTGAGTGTATCATTCACCGCGTCCGTTACCGCATCTTCGGAAGCGTCTGGTTCAGCGATCAGGTTGGTGAAGCGTGCGTGGGTTTTGCCTTTAGCATCACGGGTGGCACGCCCGATGATCTGGATGATTTCGGTGAGGCTGGAACGATAACCGACAGTGAGCGCGTGTTCGCACCAAATCCAGTCAAAGCCTTCCTTTGCCATTCCCAACGCGATGATAATGTCCACATGGTCGCGGTTATCTTTCTGCGTGGGGTCTTTGAGCGAGGCGGAAACCTTGTCGCGTTTGGCCGCATCATCTTCCACCAAATCTGCAATGCGAAGGGTTTTGCCGCTGGCGGATTTGACCAAGTGAAAGCCTGTTTTTGCATCCGTTCCTTGCCAGTCACCCAGTTCATGGATGATGTGTTCCACTTCCTTAATTTTGTCCTTCGTGCTTTCGCGGGAATTGACGTTAGGAATATGGATGATGGTTTTCTCGTCAGGATTCAGCACACTCAGGATTTCGTCGCAATATGAGCCAGTGTAGAAGTAATAACCGATATTCAACTGCTTGAGGTATTGATAGCCATTCAGCTGCTCGTAGTAAGTGTAGGTCACCGTTTCGAACTTGGATTCGTCTTGTGGTGAAAGCACGGCTTCCGCATCACCACGGAAGTATGAACCCGTCATCGCTACGATATGCGTTTTATCCCGCGCCATGAATTGTCCGAGATGCGCCCCCAACTTGTTATCGGGATTCGCGCTGACATGGTGAAACTCATCAATAGCAATCAGGCAATCATCAAACGCAGCCACACCGAACCGATCAATTGCAAAGCGGAAGGTTGCATGGGTGCAGACCAGCACGCGATCCGCGCTATCCAAAAATGCCTTCACCGAATTAACCTTGCCGCCGTTGTCATCACCAGGCGCATTGCAGAGGTTCCATTGCGGCGCAACTTCCCAATCCCACTCAAAGCCATGCTTGCTCAAGGGTTCGTTGTTGAAGCTGGAGCCGATGGATTTTTCAGGCACCACAATGATGGCTTTTTTCAGCCCTTGGTTATGCAGCTTGTCGAGCGCAACAAACATCAGCGCACGGCTCTTGCCCGAAGCAGGCGGGGATTTAATCAGCAGATACTGCTCGCCGCGCTTCTCATAGGCGCGTTCTTGCATGACACGCATTCCCATCTCGTTGGCTCTCGTTGAGCTACCATTGCTCGCGTAATTTACGGAAACGGATGGAATGGATTTTTTCTGTGTCATGCTGGCCTCATAAACTTTTTAATCTCTGTTTCTTTTCTGCAATCCACGATCGCCTAAGAAAAGCAATACACTGATATACATGCATTATCTTATGGCTCTTTCTGCAATCTTGCTATTTTATTCTGCATTTTTTCTGCAATTTTCCAGATGGGAGCCTTCCTATTTCCTGCGTTATGAATATCACCAGCACGTCGCAAATTGGTCAGTAAATTCCCAATTTTATTGCTTTTTTGAGTGTCGTCTAATGCTTCACTGAGAATTTTCCAAAGCAAATCATCTATTTCTTTTCGGGAGGCAGCTTTATTTTTCTCAATATAATCAAGAATCAATTTTTGATAATGCGAGTCATGTTGGGGGCGCGTACGGATATATTCGGCTTTTGTAGCGGTTGCAGCAGCAACGGCAGCAGAAACGTGAAAGTTAGGCTTTCTTCCCTCTATCGCCCCCGAACGACGTAGGCGGGCAATGGTTTCATCGGGTATGGGTAATTTTTTCTGCACCCGATCTAGTGCCAGCACATCCACAAAGGGCAAATCTGTTTTCTGCATGAGCATCTGGCTATAGGCAGGGTCAACCACGCCGCCATAGATAACCATGCGCACAGCATTTGCTTCGGATAAATCATAATCAGGGAGTGGGAAATAGCGTTTGGCTTGCCCCGTGTTCATTCTGTGAATGCCGTAGCCCATCGTATCAATCATTCCCAATTCGACCATTGCCTGTACAAGGAAGGGGTTGCGATAGCGTCGTGGCATTTTCTCACCCAGCACATAATCATCTGGCTGGCCTTCGTAGAAAGAGCCCTCGTTCTCGAATATCAGTTTCTCGGGCTTCTCAATGACATTGATGCGGCCATTACGCATATAGTCCTGATGTGCAATGCAGTTATGCAACGCTTCCAACACAATCTTTTGATCATATTTTGAGACTTCATGCGGGATCATCTGACCAGCTGGAAGCAACCTAATTTGGATGTTTCTGATTCTCTGATAAAGCTGCGTGGTGGTGAGCAGGAATGGTGTGCCGAAATGCTCATATGCTCGTTCTGTTCCCTCCAGCTTCCATGTCATCTGTGCGGGATGTGGAGAAAGTTTATGCGCAGATTCAGGCTTGCCAAGCAGAAGCAACGCCGAGCGCGTAATCTGCCCATTCTGCGTTACTTTAGCACGATCAAGAAAAGTGGGGAGCGACCAGCCAGCCATTTCTTCGGCGGTGAAGCGGTTGGCGTATTTGCGCGAGAATGATTCGCGGGCTTTCTGCACAGCCGCTTCGTCCAGATCGGCAATGGTTGCACCAGCCACAATCTGCGCTGACCAATCGGTGGAGAGGGTTTGCTGGCGGATTTCATCCAGTTTATCCACCCCCAAAGAGGTCAAGCTGGAGGCTGCCCGACCATAAAAATGGCCTTGCCATGCGACGGGAATTCCACGAGGAGCCGCAGGAATCTCGAATAAAACAACGCGCCCCTCTGGCAGAAATAATTCATGGATGTTGCGGAAGGTGACGCTTGGCTCTGCGCCGTCAGCGATTTGCATTTTGGTGTTTTGCAGAC
>JBILIE010000187.1:0-3698 GCA_044350115.1 Rickettsiales bacterium | reverse complement strand
GCTCGGGGCGATAATCTGTGCCCTTCACCAAGCGGGTTTTGTCGTTTACCCCAAAAACCAGCCATGCCTTTTCCATGCCGCGCAAATTAGCTTCATTGGCAAGGGCGGAAAAGTATTTACCAATATCGCCGAGAGAATAGCCATCACCCGCTTCCTTAAACTCCACCACCTCGCTCTCCCCTTGCGCGAGGAGCGATTGCAACAATAGGGTGAGTGGTTGCGAGGTCATAGCTCTTCCTTTTCTAAACCAGTCGAATTCGACACCTTTAAGTAGTTCTTTTTACTCATCGAAATTTTACGCACGAAAAAGTCGCTTTCTCTTCATTGAAGTATTGCTGGAGGCTGTTCAAATGTTTTCCGCTATTCCGAAAATTCTCAGGTAGATAATGGTCAAACCAAAAATCCATCTTTGGCTCTTCTTGGCATACAAAGACTTTTGATTCTCCTCGCGCAAAATCCGCCAAACAAGCAACTATATGCCTAATAGAAATCGTATCGAGTATTTCATGATATGCGTTTCTTTCGTGGGTTTGCTGACGCACTGACGAATTTTCTGGCTTATTGAAGTGCGAATGAAATCTTGAGTTTTGCACCTGAAACTTACCAACTACCTTACTTAAATACTCACCCACTTCTGGAGTGGCGTATAAAATGCACTCTTTTATGGTTTTGTAAGCGGATTCAGGAACTTCTTTTAGAATCTCGGTTCGTTCTCCCGTTAACAAATAATCACAATATGTTTCAATACATTCATCACAATAGCGAGTAAGATCGGCAAGTGCATGCGGCAGAAAAGCTCGTGACGCAACGAAACTCCTTTTTCTCTGTTCCTCCTCCTCATGCTGTGTCGTATGAAGCACTATAGCACTAGCACAAAGAGCAATTATGGCCGCAGTAAGCGTTTGCCAATCTTCCCAAAAGATCAAAGCACATGGCCAATAATGCTCATACAGACATAAGGGATAAAGCCCTTGCCATAGAAAATATGCTCCAACCAAACCGTAAAGCCAATAAATTTTAGGAAATCTCATGCCGCCCCCTTTTTGCTTGAGGGCTTCTTTTGTTCCGCAGTCATTTTCGTATATAAATCAAACAGTTTTTCCAGTCGCTCGGTGTCATTCTTGAAGCGACGGCCGATATAGATGCGTTCCAGCACTTCGTCATTGCGCTCGTGCGCGTGGCGAAGGTTTTCTGGCATATTGTCGGGGTCATATAAATCCGCGATGGTGGCAGGGAAATGCGCCTCCCGCGCCAGCAGAATATCTTCCGCGCAGCGGGTCAGGTCAGCTTTGTTTTTCTCGGTGAGTGACGGGATTGGGAATGTATTCCAGCCTAATGTGTTAGAATAAGAGAAATCGGTTCTCATTCGGACGCAAACTGTGCCTATCCAAACCCAATGCAGGCGTGATGCTATTAAAGCCATGTTCCACAGTGGAGCATCGTAAAGAGCAAAGTTTCTGTCGCCTATGACAGCATGACTGCTCATAAGTCCAACTGGCAAGTAAGGTCTATTTTCCGAGCTAACGCGAGGAGTAACAATCACACTATTTTGTGCAATTCTTGGGGTTTTGAATTGGTGCGGTCTGGAAGCTAGGCTTCGTGCATATGCATCCTTACTGCTTAATCGAGCTTCTTTTACAAGCTCGATTTGCCGCGCAATCGGAGATGAACTGTTAGCCTTTTCTAAATCTCCGTTTTTTATCCAAATGCAGTACCGTGTTTCACCATTAATGAACTCTTTTGAGCCATAAAACTGCCTGATAAATCTTTGTTTTGTTGCATCGTCCAGCTTCATTGCTTCTACTTGGGCTGTTGATAATGTAAGGTGGCCACCATCATCAGCTTTATTTCCAAAATCCATTGTACTGACTGTAGTTAGTGGCTTCATAGCTTTTTCTACAACGATGTTGGAACCTGTAACGAGATAAGCGTTAATATTCTCAACATCCTTAACTAAATTGCTTCCATCATCAGCAATCGAAAACAGCTTTCGCGACTTGCCTACATAATTTGAAATGCCGACAATAACAACCGTTACGCCCGCATTATTGCTCGCAAGATTTGCCCATTTGAAGCTGGTATGGGCAAAGGCGATTTCGTGCCCCGTTTTGAAGATGAGCGGCCACAAGAATGGCACTTGCTGCCCTTGGCAGATGGAATTGGTGGATACGAACGCGGCGACAGCATTGGTGAAGGTGCCGTAATCCGCTGCTTTCATGAACCACCCAGCAACATAATCCAGCGATTTCCATGTTTTTGTGCGGTGCTCAAAAATAGCTTTAAGGTCAGACTTTTGTTGAGCTGATTGCCAGGTAGAGCCAATATACGGCGGATTACCGCAGATATACGTCTCGCCGCCCTCATTTTCAAACCCCACCTCTGCCTGATCGAGTGGCGCGCCGAAAAGGTCATCGGCAAAGATTTTAGCTTTTTTGCTATTTCCTCCAGCCTGTACGCCCATCAAACTCAACCAATCAAGCCTCAGGGCATTGCCGCAGGTGATCCAGTTCATGGCATCCAGTGGCAGGAACTCTGCTAATGCTTCTTTTTGCCCGCGATAGAGAATGTCGCACTGATATTCAGCGATGATAAGCGCAAGGCGTGCAACCTCGGCAGGGAAATCTTTCAGTTCAATGCCTCTGAAATTGGTGATGGGTATTTCAGTGCGAATGCCAGCTTCTTTACGCCGCTGGTTAATCTCGGCTTCAATCTCGCGCATTTGCTTATAGGCAATCACAAGGAAGTTGCCCGAGCCACAGGCGGGGTCAAACACACGGATTTTTGCCATGCGCTTGCGGAGGTTCAGCAACATGCGCGGGTTGTCGCCAGCTTCTTCCAGTTTGGCACGCAGATCATCCAAGAACAGCGGGTTCAGCACTTTCAGGATGTTCGGCACAGATGTGTAGTGCATTCCCAGTGCGCCGCGCTCTTCATCTTCCGCCACCGCCTGAATCATCGAGCCGAAAATATCGGGGTTGATTTTCTGCCATTCGAGGTGACCTACATGCAGCAGGTAGGAACGCGCAATCTTACTGAAGCGCGGCACATCTGTGCTGCCAGAGAATAAGCCACCGTTCACATAAGGGAACACATCCGCCCAGCTGCGGATTTTTTCTTTGGCGCGATCCGCAGGCTTGGTGTTCATCGAGCGGAATAATTCGCTAATCACCTCGTGAGTGTTGGAAGAATCCTTCGCACTCATCTGGTCAATCGTGGCGGTGAACACACCTTCGCCGTTAAAAATATCGGTATCTTCGGCAAAGAAGCAGAAGATCAGCCGCGCCATGAAGTGATTCATATCATGGCGGCGTTCGGCCTTGCCCCATTCGGGATTGTCCTTCAGCAGTTCCACATACAGGCGGTTCAGGCGGCTGGTTGCGCGAATGTCGAACGAGCTTTCACGGATTTGTTTAACCGTGGTGATGCCTGCAAGCGTGAGGAAGAAGCCGAAATGGTTCGGAAAATCTTTATATTCGCAGGCGATGGTTTCGCCGCTGGTGATGTCTTCCGCTTGGAAATCTTCCCCGTCGGTGGCAAGGATGTATTTGGCTTTCTGACGTGTGGTGGCTGGGCTGTTTTTCAGCCTTTCCAGCGTTTTTAGAACTTCACCCGCAGGGCTAACCGCCATGTGAATGTTGTTATGTTGGAGGACTGCACCCTCGATGTCAGTTTTATTGGAATCACGTTTACGCAGGCGG
>JBILIE010000172.1:0-4053 GCA_044350115.1 Rickettsiales bacterium | reverse complement strand
TCGTTCGTCGTTTGGAATCGGGTCAAGCCACATTGGATGAGAGCATCGCAGATTACATACGTGGCACCGAGCTAAAAAATTATTGCATGAAGAAATTGGGCGATGCGCGCATGAAGGTAGAAAAAATCATTCAACATGCAGAGGGAGGGATCGCAACCGAGCCCTTCGTCACTGAATAATAAAATAGGGAGTTACAATGACCGATCAATTGCAGCAAAAATTACAGGAAGTTTCTGACGCTCTAACAGAAACCATGAACGAACTTTTGCCAGGTGGCGAGGTTGAGGCAGAAAATGTAATCTCTCTGCATCCACGTGAATCGGTAGATAACACTCAAGCAAATAATTATTGCGCTGCGCATGAAAACACCATTATCGAAGCCATGCGCTATTCTGCATTAGCAGGTGGCAAACGCCTTCGTCCATTCATGACTGTAACCTGTGCAAATTTATTTGGTGTGAACACAGAGGCATCGCTTGCAACTGCGGCGGCAATCGAATTCATACACACTTACTCGCTTATTCATGACGACTTACCTGCAATGGATGACGACTCACTGCGTCGCGGCAAACCTGCTTGCCATATTAAATTTGGCGAAGCTGCTGCGATTCTGGCGGGTGACGCATTGCTTACTTTTGCTTTCCAAATTCTTTCCAGCGAGCGTGTTCATCCTGATCCCAAAGTGCGTTGCGACCTGATTCAGGCATTGTCAAAAGCAGCTGGCTATAGCGGCATGGTTTCTGGCCAGATGCTCGATCTGGAATCAGAAAATGAAAAACTCAGCATCGACGAAATCATCCGCCTGCAACGCCTCAAAACGGGAGAACTCTTTGCTGTTTCCTGCGAGGCAGGAGCGATTCTGGGCAAGGCTCCCATCTCTATGCGTAATGCGCTGCGCCGCTATGCCCATGATCTCGGCCTTGCCTTCCAAATCCGCGACGATTTGCTGGATGCAGAAGGCCAGCGGGAAGAAACCGGCAAAGCTGTTAATAAAGATCGTCAGGCGGGCAAAGCAACTTTGGTCAGCGTGCTAGGTATTGAACGCGCCCGCGAGCAATCACAAATTCTGGCAGCGCAAGCAGCTAACCATCTTGCGGTATTTGATGGAAAAGCGGATATTCTACGCGAACTAGCCAGCTTTGTGATTACACGGCGTAAATAGTAACCTGAAGTGAACAACAACACTGCGGAGATTAAGAGAAATGAAAAAGACACTCTTATATAGCTGTGTTTTTGCATTATTGGCACAAACTGCAGATGCCGCTTCTTGCGCTTCATTGTCGGAAAAACGGTCGCTTGAAATGCGCGCATTACAAAGCGAACTAATGGTTGCTGCGCTGGCTTGTGGAAAGAAGCCAGAATACAATCAATACGTCAATTTATTCGCTTCTGATCTGCAATGGCAAGGAAAGCAATTGCGGGATTATTTTCAACGTCTTTACGGCAAGCAATCCGATCGCGCACTCAATCAATTTGTCACTCAAATGGCAAATCAGGCTTCGCGCCTGAGCCTCACGCTTAAAAGTGCTGAATATTGCAATCAGGCAACGCAACTTTTTAAAAAAATTAATACATCACTGCCATGGCAAGTAGTGGATTATGCGCGGATACAATATGCTTCTTGGCATAGTGTTCAAAGCTGCGATGCCACACAAGTGATTGCCACAGCACAATGACGATCAACGCTATCGACGCACTCATTGCCAGTTTTGCAAAACTCCCAGGGCTGGGGCCGCGCTCGGCACGGCGCATCACCCTTAAACTTATCCGCGATCGCGCAAGGATGTTAGAGCCGCTTTATCATCACATTGGCAATGTATTGCAGCAAGTATGCGTGTGTAGTGATTGCGGGAACATTGATGTCTCTGACCCCTGCCATATCTGCGCGAATATTGCGCGCGATAATCACTGCATCTGCGTGGTGGAAGATGTTGCAGATCTTTGGGCATTAGAGCGGAGTGGCAATTTCCGTGGTAAATATCATGTGCTGGGCGGCACGCTCTCCGCACTCGATGGACGAGGCCCCGATCAGCTAGGCATTCCCAAACTGGTCGCGCGCGTGGCGGCTGACGATATGAAAGAAATTATCATCGCCACCAATAATACTGTCGATGGACAAACCACCGCACATTATCTCAGCGACGCACTCGCGCATTGTAATGTGCAAATCACGCGCCTCGCACAAGGCATTCCGATTGGCGGTGAGCTTGATTATCTAGATGAGGGCACACTCGCTGCTGCCCTGCAAACACGTCGTGTGCTCTAATCTGTTTTTTGATTGATCGGCAACCGTAAAATATTTTGATAAATCCAATCTTGCTCTGTCACTGCACAAAAATGACCGCCATGTTCCATTTCGAGCGAAGCGAAAATATTAGGTAATTGGCGCTTTAGAATGCGTGCAAAATCAATCGGCGCGACCGTATCGGCTTTGCCGTGCAGCAAAATGACGGGCTGTTTGATGTCGCTTAGTGCAAAAGCAGGGTTAGCAAATTGGATAATTGCATCTTGCATTGGCCCCTGCCACCCTTGGCGCACAGCATTTTGCAAATCTTTAGCGACGATTTCGTAATAAGCAGGGTTCGCCAGCACTTGTTTATCCGCCACGGGTAAATCGCCAATCATATGCGCCAACGCCTTATCCAATCTGGTTTTTAGCACATGGGCGACGGCGCGTACCATCAGTTTTGCCAGTGGCATTGCTTTTCGCAAACACCATTCAAAACGAGTAAAGAATTTATCAATTTTGATGCCATTTACTTCAGGTCTGCCATAGCTAATCCACCCCGAAAGACTCGCTACAAAACTAATTTTCTGTGGCAGATCATGCGCGCATTGAAAGGCATAAGGAGAACCGCCCGAAATCGCCACAATCCCACATTTGTCAATACCAAGATGATTCAACAGTTGCAGAATATCGATAGAGTAATGATACAGTTTACGATCCGTTTGAAAATCCGAATCTCCCATTCCTGGCCTGTCGGGGGCAATTAAACGAAAGCCATATTTCAGCGCGCCCTCTTCCGCCAATTGCGCCATCAAATTCGTTCCAGGATAACCGTGGAAAAACAGCAGCGGAATCCCCGCCTGATCGCCATAAACGCCATAGGCCATTTTGCGGCCATCATTAAGAATGAAGGATTGCATCACGCGCTTTCCTTGCGGCTGCGGAAGTCTTCTAGCGAGGCAATATCTTCTTCGCCTTCCGCTGCGAGTTCGATGGTTTCGTTCATGCTGCGGAGTTCATAGCTTTCGAGTTGTTGCGGCATTTTGCTGCTGCCATGGGGTTTAATGCCAAACACTTCCAAATTCCGTAACTTCGGCACCACCTGACGGTTAAACGATCCGCTGATTTTGCTAAAGTTCTCGGTGAGGGTTTTGATATTACTTCCCACTTTATTGATATGTCCAAAAGTGGCTGCCAGTGCGCCAAGAAGCTTTTCCACTTCATGAATAATCCGCTCTTGATTTTCCAATTTACGCTCATCGCTAATTTCTTTGCTGACGAGATAAATCAAGCCATGCAGCATACCAGGACCAATCAGAATAATGCCCTGTTTTTCGGATTTATCGACCAGATCGGGGTCTAATTTATACAACAATTCCACCGCTGCCGAGCTGGGTAAATACATCACATTCACAATCTGCGCCGCCGCCATATCGCGTTTGCTGAGAAAGGATTCCTGCTGAATCGCATTCACATAATCCTTGCGCGCCAAGGCTTTCAAATGCTCTTTCATCGTTGTTAAAAACTTTTGATTTTGCACTTCCTCGCTCTCGCTATCCTGCGCTTCGGCGATGGCCAGTAGGTGTTTTGAGGCCTTACAGTCAATCACCACCACACGGTTGTTCGGCAATTTAATTACACAATCGGGGCGCAAACCACTCCCCTCCCCGCTGCTGACAGTATATTGCATCATATAATCCGAACCTGCCATCAGCCCCATATTTTTGAGCAGATTCTCCAGCCCCACTTCCGCTAAACGCCCCGTGGAAGAGGGCGAACTGAAGGTACGCCAGAGGATGTCGTTTTGCTTGCGGGTTTCTTGCGCC
>JBILIE010000171.1:0-4073 GCA_044350115.1 Rickettsiales bacterium | reverse complement strand
CCCGACCCTAAAGAGGAAGGCATGGAGAATTTCAATTTTAACTATACCATTCGTGGCTCTAACGTGATTGCGCCGATTAAGATTTACGATGATGGCGAGTTTACTTATTTTCAGTTCCGCAATCGCAATGCCGAAATCCCCGCTTTTTATCTAGTGGATTCCACCAATAAAGAATCCATCATCAACTACCGCACTCGCGGCGATTATATCGTGGTGGAGCGCGTGACAGGTAGATTCACCCTGCGTTTAGGCTCGGAGGTGGTCTGTGTGTATAATGAAGCCATGCCACAACCCCGCCCGATGATAAACCCTGCACAAATGCCGCAACAAGCAAGGCCACCTGCGTAATGCCGCTGGAGTGGAAAAACTCCCCTGCGCCTGTGGCCTATCCCGAAGCGTTGGAGGCGATGGAACAGCGGGTGGAGGCCATCCTTCGTGGCGAGGCCTCGGAGCTAATCTGGCTGCTGGAGCACCCTCCCCTATACACTGCTGGCACCAGCGCAAAAGCTGACGATCTTTTGCAGCCGCAATTCCCTGTCTATGATGTGGGGCGCGGCGGGCAATATACCTATCACGGCCCAGGTCAGCGCGTGGTTTATGTGGTGTTAGATTTGAATCAGCGCATGGGCGGCAAGCCCGATTTACGCAAATATGTCTGGCTGCTGGAAGAATGGATTATCCGCACCCTCGCAGCCTTTGACGTGCAAGGCGAGCGCCGCGAAGGACGAGTGGGGATATGGGTATCAGTCGCCAGTCATCAGTCGCCAATCGTCAGTGTAGAAAACAAAATAGCCGCTTTGGGCATCCGCGTGCGAAAATGGGTGAGCTTTCATGGCATGGCCATCAATCTGAACCCCGATTTAAGCCATTATGCGGGGATTGTGCCTTGTGGGATCAGCGAATATGGGGTGACTTCGCTGGCGGCTTTGGGCAAGGATGTAACGATGGAAGCATTGGATGCAGAATTGCAGCGGCAATTTGCACTGCTGGATTTTGTTGCTTAATCTCAAGCAAGTGCTTAAAGAGAGGACGAAATTAACCACGGAGCCTCCCCGATGAAATTCTTTGTTGATACTGCTGATGTAAACGAAATCCGCGAAATGGTGGATACAGGTCTGCTCGATGGCGTGACCACAAACCCTTCACTGGTCGCCAAAGCAGGGCGCGACTTTACCGATATCCTGAAAGACATCTGCGCGATGGTGGACGGCCCCGTGAGTGCGGAAGTGACCGCCACCGATTTTGACGGCATGAAGCGCGAAGGCGAAAAACTGGCAAAAATCGCAAAAAACATCGCCATTAAAGTGCCGCTGACGATGGATGGCCTCAAAGCCTGTAAATATTTCACCAGCAATGGTACCTTGGTGAATGTCACCTTGTGTTTTTCTGCCGCGCAAGCCTTGCTGGCAGCCAAAGCGGGCGCGAGCTTTGTTTCGCCTTTTGTCGGTCGTCTGGACGATATTGCTTGGGACGGGATGCAGCTCATTGCCGATATCGTACAGATTTACGATAATTACGACTTCAACACCGAAGTACTGGTCGCTTCCATCCGCCATCCGATGCATTTGGTGGACGCGGCCAAAATGGGCGCGCATGTCGCCACCCTGCCGCCCAAAGTAATGCTGCAATTGGTGAAGCATCCGCTGACCGATGCAGGGCTGGAAGGCTTTTTGAAGGATTGGGCAAAAACAGGGCAGAGCATTTAGCAGTTAGCAGGCGGGTTATAGCAAGAACCTAAAACCTAACGGCTATCTACTACTCTAACGCGCAGCGACCTGACGAGACGGTTTGGTGAGATAATCCATGGGATCCATTGCTTTGCCGTCGAGATTGAGGGCATAGTGCAGATGGGGGCCAGTGGTGCGGCCTGTGCTGCCGACTTCACCTAGCTTATCATGACGATTGAGCCAGTTGGTTTCCTGCACCGTAATCGCCGAAAGGTGACCATACAGGCTTTGCGAGCCATCAGGGTGGCGCAGACGCACATATTTACCAATGAGCATATCCTGACCCGTTTCTTCCACCACGCCATCAGCTGAAGCAATCACGTCTGAGCCCGTAGCAGCGGCAATATCCACGCCTTTATGGAAGGCATCTCGTCCCGTGACGGGATGGTTGCGCATACCAAAACCAGAGCTAATACGTTGTTGTGCAGAAAGCTCTACGGGCCAAGTATGCTCTGTCAGACCTATATTAGACGCACCATAGAAACTAGCGCTATAAGGCGCATTGGAGGTCAGCTCTTTGTTGCCGTTATTGTCACGGGGGATAGGGGAAACACTGAGGCGCTCTGTAGGCGCGGGTTGGCCACGCAAGCGAAAGGTCGCACGCGGCTGTGGCTCGTAGCGCTTCACCGCAAAAGAGGCGGTTTGGGTGGTGGGGGTTGCGGTTGCCGTTGCGGGAGAAGCAGATGTTGCCGTCATCGCCCGCACTTCGCGCACACCATTTTGAACAATGATGCGGGGACGAATGGTGGTGGGCGCGCCTGCACGCAAGGGGAGGAATTTATTGCCGCTCGTAAGATAACCATTGCTGCGAGCATCTGCCAAAGGCAAAAAACGGGTATTATCCTGCGCAACACAAGGCTGGGCAAGCAATACAAAGCATATAGCGGTGCTGAGCAGCTTTACGGAGGTCATATTTCCCTGTGGTAATTATTCTTATTATTAGCCCTATGCTAGTAAGAATAAAGGTTTAGCGCAATGGTTGTTATCGAATGACTCTTATTATAACGCAATTCTTGTGCCAGAGAGAAAACTACACATTAAAGCGGAAATGAACGACATCCCCATCCTGCACGACATATTCTTTGCCTTCAAGGCGGAATTTGCCTGCGTCTTTTGCGCCGGCTTCACCTTTGCAGCTGAGATAATCGGCGCAGGCGATGACCTCAGCGCGAATGAATCCACGTTCGAAATCGGTGTGGATCACACCCGCACCTTCAGGGGCTTTTGCGCCTTTGCGGAGCGTCCAAGCGCGGGCTTCTTTGGGGCCGATGGTGAAGAAGGTTTGCAATTGCAACACCTCATGCCCTGCTTTGATGACGCGGGTAAGGCCAGATTCTACCAAACCCAGTGATTCTAAAAATTCCTGCTTTTCTTCCTGTGTATCCAGCCCTGCCAGATCGGCCTCGATATTGGCGGAGATAATCACGCAAGGCGCATCATGGCTTTTGGCATAGGCTTCCACTTTTGCGGAGAGTGCGTTGCCTATGGCCGCCGATTCTTCTTCCACATTCGCAATGTAAAGCACAGGCTTGGCAGTGATCATTTGCAGGGACTTAAACAATTTGACTTCCGCAGGGTCTTTCGGCAGCGCGAGGCGTGCGGGTTTGCCTTCAGCCAGCAAGGTATAAACTGCCTCTGCAATCGGCAGAATCTCAACCATGTCTTTGTCTTTTTGCGCGGCTTTTTTACGCATATTCGGCAGGCGTTTTTCCAGCGATTCTAGATCGGAAAGGGCGAGTTCTGTTTCGATAATCTCAGCATCGCGCAAGGGGTCAACGCTGCCTTCCACATGCACAATATCGTCGTTTTCAAAGCAACGCAGCACATAGCAAATCGCATCTGTCTCGCGGATATGGCTGAGGAATTGATTACCCAACCCCTCGCCCTTGCTTGCGCCGCGCACAAGGCCTGCAATATCCACAAATTCCAGCTGAGTGGGGATGATTTGTGCCGATTTTGCAATAACGGCGAGTGCGTCCAATCGCTCATCGGGCACCGCAACACGACCCACATTCGGCTCAATCGTGCAAAACGGATAATTGGCCGCTTCCGCCTGTGCCGTTTGCAGCAAGGCGTTGAAAAGAGTTGATTTTCCGACGTTAGGAAGGCCGACGATACCGCAGTTAAAACCCATAAAAAGTGCCTAGTAGTGAGTGGTAAGTGACATAAGAAGTAATCCTATCACTAAGCACTTATCACTCCTTCTGCTAATACCACGCATTTTTCGCTATCAACCTGCGCGAGGCCGCCCGATACGGGGAATTCGGTTATTTTGCCCTGTTGATGCACGCGCACCGCGCCTTCGCGCAGTAGCGACACAAAAGGCGAGTGATTCGGCAATACGCC
>JBILIE010000170.1:0-4081 GCA_044350115.1 Rickettsiales bacterium | reverse complement strand
AAGGGATTGCTAACATTATAGCTAAAGTGATGAACACAGGATCTGAGATGCTGACTGCAGAAAAAGCAGATGGCAGCAGGAGTGCACTTGGAACTGTGATGCAGCCGATTCTCTACATCATGGCAGCGGTAGGAATTTATAAAGGTGCTAAGGCACTGATTAATTATTTCGATGTGCGCGCTGAACGCAAAAAAATCGAAAAAGTGGGCGAAGCGGCAATGCTTAATGCCGAATCGATGGAGCGTGTGGCGAACGCACAGGCGATGGAAATGGAAGCGGCGCGTATTGCGGCAAGCTTGCCGCCAGAGGCGATGCAGGAAACGACCATGCATCGTGATCGCCTGGGCGCAGCCCCCAAAGCGGCGAATCTTGGCTTTGGTGAAATGCTGAAAGCACAACAAGCGCAAACACCTTCAATGGAAGCGGCGCGTTAGATTGATTATTTGCGTTGCCAAAACTAAAAAGCCCCGCATTTGCGAGGCTTTTTAGTTTTGAGGGAGTTTTTGTATTTATTGTGTCAATCCATGCCCAGTAGTTTTTTTAGTTTTAAGCGAATCTACATGAGACTTCTGTAGTTCTAACGCGGCACTGTCAAGCTGAAGAGTGGTTTTTCCTGTTTGTAAATCTTTAATCACTTGTGCTAAAGAATCACGTTCCGTTTTAATTTGTTTGGGGTCAAAAGAGATGCCTGTGCTATCGGAAATATTAAAAGCGGTGGAGTCGTGTGCTGCATGTGCACTGGTATCAACTGGCATCGTGGTTATTGCGGCAAGGGAATCTGCATGTGCTTGTGCGGCCTCTGCCGCAGCATTTGCTGCTTGATTGGTAGGCCTCAAATATCCAATAGCCGTCACTGCTAGTACTCCTAGTCCTCCGACGCCTAACCACGTTTTATCTCCAGCCATCCCCAAATCTCCTTCATTTTAGAGTGATTTATAGTTCACTATAGCATATTTGAAGGTGATGTGTGTTACAGTTACGTGAAGTTTGTGGGATAAATTTTGCGTCACATCCCCTTAAATTCCTCAAAATGCGTGATAATAGGGGTTGACAGTGGTTGTGGGGTGGTTATATTGCGCCTCCCTTAACCAAAAATATCGAGGATATCTGTGACTAAACGTATTGCATCTAAATATAAAATCAGCCGCCGCTTGGGTTTAAGCCTGTGGGGTCGCGCGAAAGATCCTATCGGCAAGCGCGCTTATGCGCCTGGTCAGCATGGTGCAACGCGTCGTCGTAAGCTCTCTGGCTTCGGTATTCAGCTCAACGAAAAACAAAAGCTGAAAGGCTATTACGGTAATATCACCGAAAAACAATTCCGCAAAATTTATGCGGAAGCGTCGCGTCGCCGTGGTGATACGGGTGAAATTCTCGTGGGTCTGCTTGAGTCGCGTCTGGATGCTTTCGTGTATCGCATGGGCGTGGTGACGACTGTTTTTGCCGCGCGTCAGTTTGTAAACCATGGTCACATTAAAGTGAATGGCAAGCGCGTAAACATCGGTAGCTACACGCTGAAAGAGGGCGATGTGGTTTCTGTGCGTGAAAAATCACGCGATATGCTGGTGGTGTTGGCAGCAATGCAGCACCCTGAGCGTAATGTTCCTGATTATGTGCAGATGGACGATTCGAAATTCGAAGCGAAATTCTTGCGTATGCCCAAACTTGCAGAAATTCCTTACGCTGCAGTGATGGAACCTAACCTCGTGATCGAGTTTTACTCTCGCTAATATCTGGCAAGCTATTTTGGCTTGCTGCAAAACGCTGCTTCTTTTGTGCTTTCGCGATGTGTCCTTGAAGATTACACTGCAAAAGTTGCGAAAGAGGCAGCGTTTTTTTGTGCCTGAAGGGTGAATGTGAATATTGAAAACATACTTGCGGGGATGCTTATCGGCGCGGCAATGTCGATTCCGTTTGGCCCGATTGGCGCGATTTGCCTTCAGCGGATTATCTGGCGTGGCAAGGTGGCGGGGCTGGCCAGCGGCCTTGGTGTGGCGCTCGGGGATACGATGTTTGCCGCCTTCGCGATACTTGGTGTGACGCAAGTGGCGGAAGTGTTGTTGCAGCATCAGCATTTGCTGGAACTTATCGGTGGGATGCTGATTATGATACACGGGATTCGGAATTGTATGCATTCCGCACCTGCCTTTGTGGTGGTGGCAGAGAATCGCAAATTGAATGCCTTTAAAGACATAAGCAGCATGTTTTTAATCACGGTGGCAAACCCGCAAACAATACTCGGATTTTCGGCCGCATTGGTGGGGATGGTCAAGTTTTATCATCTGGAAACGACGCAAGATTCGGTGTTACTGCTTGGCGGAGTCTTCGCAGGGAGTATGCTGTGGTGGCTAGTGCTGAGCACTATGCTGGATGCATGGCGCAGCAAGTTGAGCGAGAACTTTACCCAAAAGCTGCATCGCTATGCGGCGGTGTTGGTGGCAGTGATGGGTGCAGGCTTGGTGTTGCATGCAGCAAAATCTTTCGTATAGTGAAGGCTATGGAAAATCAGACAAATAATTCGGACGATTCTTGGCAGTTCCGCACCGAGGAAGAGACACAGCTGGCGGAAGCGATTCTGGCAAAAGCACTGGCAGCAGTAGAAAGCGGTCAGAATGTGGAGCAGGTGCTTGCGGGTGCTAATCTGCCCGAACATATTAAACAGAAAATGCGCCGTAGATTGATGCAGGTGCTGCAGGAAAAATCTGACCGAGAACATGCGATGGCACGCGAAACACGCGAGAAATCAGCGGAGCGTAGTAGCGGAGTGGGCAAACTGTTTTCGATGAGTATGCTGGCGGGGTTTATCTCGAAGCAGACGATCGAGAAGTTGCAGACTATTTTTGCAAAAGAGCCACAATTGGCGCAGCAGGTGAAAGAACAAGGCGCAAAACTGCTGATGAACGGCGTTTCGCCTGATTTGGATTTCAAAGCGGGGCAGGCTATTTCTGCACCAACCGTCGGTGTGGGTATCGGACGTGGTCAGAACCAGCAGCGATAGATATAAAATATGAACATTTCCTTTATTAAAATGCAAGGCGCGGGGAATGATTTTGTAATTCTCGATAGCCGTAAATTGACCAATATGGCGCTAGAGAAGCTGGCGCTGGTGAAAATCGCCGATCGCCGTGTGGGGATTGGGTGTGATCAAATTATCTGGCTGGAACCTAGCTCGCAAGCGGATATTCGTATGCGGATTATTAATGCTGATGGGAGCGAAGTGAGCGCCTGTGGCAATGCCACGCGCTGCGTTGGCTGGTTGATGATGGAAGAAAAACAAAGCCTCAGTTGCCGTATTGAAACCAAAGCGGGGTTGCTTACTTGTGGCCGCGAAAATTTAAGCGCAACCGAGATTACCGCCGATATGGGCATACCCAAATGGGAGTGGCAGCAGGTTCCCCTCGCGCAGGAAGTGGATACGTTGCATCTGCCCATAGAGGGTGACCCTGCGGCGGTTTCGATGGGCAACCCGCATATGGTATTTTTTGTCGAAAATGTGGAGGCGGTGAATATCAAAGAGGTGGGCTATATGTTGGAGCATCACAAACTATTTCCCCAGAAAACGAATGTGGAATTTGTGCAGGTGCTTCGCCCTGATTATCTGAAGATGCGCGTATGGGAACGTGGAGTAGGCATTACGCAAGCTTGCGGAACAGGTGCCTGTGCAGCGTTGGTGGTGGCAGTACGACGCGGCTTATGCAGCGAGACTGCTACCGTGAGTATGCCCGGTGGTGATTTGCAAATAAAGTGGCATAAAACACAGGAAAAACATTGGATTACAATGGCAGGCCCCGTATATACTGCTTTTTGTGGTGAGATTGCCGTGGAGGATTATCGCGTTTAATAAAAATGTAGCATAATGATTACCGAGTATATTCCACGGAAACTTCGTAAAGTTCTTCAGGTGGGGTGACCAAGCCAAAGACGAGCTTGACGGCAACGGCGAGTGCCATGAGTGCCAAAGCTCCGCGTAATTGTGCGGCGGGGATGCGGCTGCCAGTACGGCTGCCGATTTGGGCACCGATAGTGGAGCCAACGAGGAGTAAGACGGCTAGTACAATATCGACTGTATGCGTGCTGATGGCGT
>JBILIE010000185.1:0-3764 GCA_044350115.1 Rickettsiales bacterium | reverse complement strand
ATATCAATCACTGCTGCACCTTCGCGCACCAAGGTTGCAATCTGCTCCAACGCCGCTTCTGATGTAGCTGCTTTGCCTCTATCCGAAAAGGAATCAGGCGTTACATTCACAATGCCAACAAGTTTGGTCATAAAATTTCTTTCAGCGGTATCATCACAAAATCGCGCTTGTGCATTTCGGGATGCGGCAATGTTAGCACCTCCGTCTGCATCACCACGTCATCATACATCAACAAATCCAAATCAATCTCGCGTGGGCTCCAATGGCCACGATCTTGTCGGCCAATTTCCTGTTCGATCTGTTTGAGCCATGTCAGCACTGCTAGCGGCTCCAGCTCTGTCTTCCCACTCATCACAGAATTAAGAAACGGTAAATCCCACTCCTGCCCTGCCCCTTCGGGCAACAATGCCGCCGATTCATGTACAGACGAAAAAACACAATCCGTCAAACCTGCGCGCAAGGCTTTCTCAGCGCGGCGGAGATTCTCGCGCCGATCACCCACATTACTGCCTAAACCTATATATACGATTGCCATTATTTTTGCACTTCGTGCGTTGGGGAATCCTCCCCAAACCCCACGCTTCGCGCCTCGCCTTGCTCGGTTAAATTGCTTATCTTCCAACAATGATAGATCTGAACAAAAATTCAAGCTAACACATAGATTATGTTTTGTTATGTTAAGGGTGAATGGGTAGAAGAATCCGCAGCGCGTATCGCTATCAGCGAGCGTGGATTTCGTTTTGGCGATGGGGCATTTGAAACCATTCTCGTCAAAAACAGCATCGCGCAACATCTTGCGCTGCATTTACAACGGCTATCCGACGGCCTGAATGCGATCAGAATCAAAGAACCCGTTGAAAATATTGCCGATCTGTGCGCTGAAATCATACGCCTCAATGCAATCAAAAACGGAGTACTACGCATCTCTGTGAGCCGTGGAATTGGCAGCAGGGGCTATCTTCCTACCGTTACCGCCGCCCCCACTGTGGTGATTGAAACTCTCCCACTACCCCTAGCAAACGCTCAACCGCTTATGCTGTGGTTAAGCACCTCACGCAAAACAAGCGCCGATACTTTGCCTGTGCAGCACAAACTGATGCAAGGCCTCAACTCAACTTTGGCACGGATGGAAGCAGCCGATCATGGCTGCGATGAAGCACTGATGCTCAACATTAAAGGTGAAATCTGCGAGGCCAGCAGCGGTAATATCTTCTGGCGCGATGCACAAGGTATTATCCACACCCCTGCCCTTGATTGCGGAATTCTGGCGGGAATCAGCCGCCACCTCCTGCTCGAAAAATGGGGAGCAAAAGTGAAACAAGGCCATTATCCCTTAGAAGCACTGCGCGATGCCAAGAGCGTTTTTATCACCAACGCTATCACTGGCCCGCAAGCGATTTCCTTACTGCAACCAACTGATATTAAATGGACAGATTTTTCTTTGGCGGAAGAAGCATATCGGCTGTGGCTTGTATAGGCTACTTTCTGCGAGTATAGTCCACGCATGAAAAAATTTCTTATCTTCCTTATCTTGCTCGCGATGGCGGGTGGCGCTGGTTTTATTTTCTGGAAAAAGCAGGCCAAAATCATTGAAGCCCAGCTCGCGCAGACGATTGCTAGCTTTAATGAAGACGTCAAAAAACAAACGGGTGTCACCCCTGTGGAATATGAGAGTCTTAGCATCAGCGGATTCCCATTTGCAATTACGTTGACCATGCATAACCCGATTATACGGCTACCGCTTTCGGATTGGGCGGCGCAACAAACGAACATAAAATGGGTGGAGGAACATCGCTTTGACGGAGTTATGACGCTTAGCGCAGATTGGAAAGTAACAAAATATACGGTGCGCTTTCCCGCCAAACGGCAGAGCATTACCACGATCAATTACAAGCCAGAATTTGCGCGCAATGCTACGACTGAATGGCCGATGGAATGCTCGCTCAACCTCAATATGAGCGAGGCGATGGACAATCTCTGGCAGCCGATGAAAATGCTGCGACTGGCAAAAGAAAATCTTGCGCTGATTAAATCCGTCGGTTGTTCGCTGCAAGGCTATCAACTCACTTCCACCGCCAACGCGAATATTCCTTTTCAGACGATTGGGAATTTGGCGGTAGAAGCCCATTTTGATCGCGCCGCGAATAATCAGCTACACACGCTACTGACTATCACACTCGATAAATTTCACGCTTATCCTGCCAGCGATCAGTATTACAAAACCTTGCTCACGGCCTTCCCTTCCCTCGCGGCTCAACTGAATAACGATTATATTGTGCCGCATTCTCTGGCACTTTTTGGCGAGCAAAATCTAGCGCTGAATGCTGATTATACTGGCACTTTTGCACCCCTCACTTTAATGGCAGATTTACAATGGGACATACCCCAATTTAGCTGGAAAAATGCGCTCTTCACCAGCAATGGTCGCATCAAAATCAGCAACCAACCCAACCAAACCGCGCGGCAAATTAACTTTGATATAGATGCCAGCGCCAATTTTACGAAAGAAGCAGAAGCACTCGCTCACCGCATCCTCGCTCATCGTTTCTATTATCGCCCTGTGGCCATTGGCATTACCGGATTTCACGTCAGCACCGCCTATTTACCGCCCAACCAATTAGGTGCTTTTGTCGCCGATGTCTTCCCGCATTTATCAGAGTTAAACCCCACTCATTTCGTTGCGAATGGAGCAATGCAAGTGACCCCTGATATTAATTCAGGCAGCATTTTTCCTCGCAACACAGAAGTCACAGTAAATAATCTGCGGTTAGAAAATTCTAGCTGGAAAATCGGCATAGTAGGAAAAGGCACTTATGCCCCCGCGCAAATTTTTCCTACACTGGATGCCAAAATTGCCATTGAAAATGGCAATGCTTTTTATGAGCAACTCGAAGCAAGAATGATCCAGATGGAGCAATGGCGGCAAGTGCAACGCCCTGCGCCCGTGATGCTTATCACGCAAGACTTTCTTACCGATTTCAAGCGTTTTATTGATACGATTGCACAAGGCAAACGCGAAAATTTACAATCAGAAATTAAAAGCATCGGCAATCCTGTATTTCATGTCGCATTACAAAATTTTCTGCCTAGCATTAATGGTTTGAGCTTGAATGAAATTATGTTGCTTTATAACAATTTGATCATGACCCATTTTGGCAATAATGCACCGCCGCCGCCAACCCCGCAACCGCAAGGGTTTCAGCCCGCTCAAGGCGGGTAGCGATGTGGATTGAACCCCTTACCTATGCCAAGAAATTTGCCGAGAATGATTGCTTTGTGTTGCTCTATTCTGCCCGCCCTGCGCCGGATGGAAGCTGGCGATCGCTGCTCGCAGTAGATCCGCTGCAAACCATCACCAGCGGATGGGATGAATTGGCAAACGCACTTAACACAACTCAAACAGCACAATGGTTTGGCTATTTTGGCTATGAACTCGGTGAATCTGCAACTGCGGCTTCAGCCAGTGCACCGCTCGCTTTCCCACCACTGTGGATGACGCGCTTTGCAAAAGTCTATGTGTTTGATCACCATCGTCAGCAAATTACTCCCTCACCCGACTCGCAAGCACGTCGGCCTCTCCCAATGGAAGAGGTAAAAATAAAGACGCTCACCAGCAATATGACTCATGCGGAGTATCTGGAAAAAGTTTCTGCGACACTCGATCAAATCCAACAAGGTGAGTTTTACCAAGCCAATATCACCCGTAAATTTTATGGCGAATGTGAAACGTCTCCCCACGCTTTCGCAGTCTATCGCAGCCTCAC
>JBILIE010000050.1:0-8838 GCA_044350115.1 Rickettsiales bacterium | reverse complement strand
TGCCTTTATCAAAATGGGTGAGCGAGCGATTTTGTCTTCCAGCCCTGAATCATTCCTCCATATCACTCAAGAAGGCACAGTCAGCACCCGCCCCATCAAAGGCACCGCCCGCCGCAGTGGCGATGCCACCGCCGATGCCACAATTTATCACGAACTTGCAAACAGCACCAAAAACCGCGCTGAGAATCTGATGATTGTGGATTTGATGCGGCATGATCTCTCACATCACTGCGAATCAGGCTCGATTGCGGTGGAGGATCTGTTTAAAATCACAGAACATCCGCACCTCTATCATATGGTTTCTACGGTCACGGGGCAGAAAAAGCCTGAAGCATCCACCTTAGATCTTATTCAAGCCTGTTTTCCCCCAGGGTCGATGACGGGCGCACCAAAAATTGCGGCGATTCGGTGGTGTCAGAAAATGGAGCAAATGCAGCGCGGAATTTATAGCGGCGCGCTTGGCTGGATCCATTCCGATGGCAGCGCCGATCTTTCTGTCGTCATCCGCACACTATTATTAGACGGCAACCGTTTTGAGTTCCAAGTCGGCGGAGGCATCGTCGCCGATTCCACCCCCGAATCAGAATGGGAAGAGACATTGACCAAAGCTACAGGCATCGCCAGCACCCTCGGAATTTCGCTGGATGCGTTGCGCGAGATATAAAGCAGAGGGTTGGGAAATAATTCCCCTGCGAGATTCAAAAGAATCTCAAAATCCCCTTCCGGAATAGGCATCTAAGCCGCATGCTCCTTGCTCAAGCAATAGATATGCATAAATCGCATAGATATACTGAAATATGTGCATTTGTATAAATTTTAAGAATGCCTATATGTATGAGGACAGCGCGACAACCCGCGCACATTTGGAGATAGAATTATGAAACAGATAGCAAAAATGACGTTCGTTTTGACGGCGCTGTTGGCTGTTTCCGCATGCAGCATGACGTCGGAAGACGATGTATATAGTGATTATGATTACGGCGCTGAGGCGGCTGGCGACAATGTGCTCGTCACTGATTTGATGCACTACTAGAATTTACTAAGTTACCATTTACTCCCTCCCTGTGCCCGCTGTTTTACCTAACAGCGGGCTTTTTCTTTAGAATCTTTTTTGAATGGGGATGCCCCCCAAACCCCACGGCGCCCCGCCGCCTCGCACTTGCTCGGATGGAGCTTAATTTAAATTGAAACCGCTTGCATCAATTGCTCCTGCTGCTGGGGCGAGAGGAGATATTTTCCGAGGAGTTCTAACGTCACTCGTGCTTCTGGCAATTGCATCATCAGCAACACTTTTGCGCCGCGAGCAGCAGGTGCGGGAAGCACTTGTTTAATTCCCTGCAGAGCCTGCGAAGAACTCACCTCCAATGTCAGCGCGGGCATTTCACCACGCGCCGATCCCACCAATGCTTCATCCAATGCCTGCACTCCGCGTGCAATCAAGCGCACACCGCCGTCTTCGCGCTTGCCTTCGGCTTTGACCAGCACCAGCGTTCCTGCCGTCAACAATTCTCGGTAGCTATCGAGCAATGCCTCGTCAAAAATGGATACCTCAAACGCCCCCGATTGATCGGAAAGCGAAAGAAACGCAAATCGTCCCTTTGCGGATCGCCGTTGCTTCACGCCCGTCACAATCCCCGCCATACGAATGGCACTATATTCTGTGCCCAATCGCTTGAGTAAATCGGCTGAGCTAATCACCTGCATTGACGCAAGATGATCCTGATAGGCCTTCAGCGGATGTTCTTGCAGATAAAACCCAACGGCTTCAAATTCCTGCCCCAAGCGATCCACCATCAGCCAATCGCCCATCTCTGGCAGTTTGGGGCGCGGCTGCGCCACCATATCAGGCGCGGCATCAAACAGGCTCACTTGCGTATTTTCTTTATCGCGTGTGGCGGCGGCACTATAGCTCAACACTTGCTCCAGCGCTTCAAATACCTGTTTACGATTGCGGTGCATACTATCAAACGCCCCCGCTTTAATCAGTTGCTCCATCTGCCGTTTGTTGAGAATTTTACCATCGAGCCTTTGCGCGAATTCAAAAATATCTGCAAATTTGCCATTTGCATCGCGCTCCTCCGCCAACGATTGCATCGCCTGCTCACCCACGTTTTTGAGCGCACCGAGTGCGTAGCGGATCGCCTTACCCGACTCCGTCACCTCTACCCTAAAATCAGCATACGAATAATTCACATCGGGTGGCAACATCGGGATTCCACTGCGCGTGGCTTCCTCGCAAAGTTGCGCGAGCTTATCGGTGTTATGCATATCGTAAGTCATCGTCGCGGCGTAAAATTCAGCGGGATAATTCGCTTTGAGATAGGCCGTTTGGTAAGCAATCAGCGCATAGGCTGCGGCGTGAGATTTATTGAAACCATAGCTCGCAAATTTCGCCAGCAGATCAAAAATCGTCTTGGCAATTTCAGGCTTCACGCCATTGCCCACGGCGCGTTCGGTGAAGATAGCGCGTTGCGCTTCCATCTCGCTCGCAATCTTTTTACCCATCGCACGACGAAGCAAATCCGCCTCGCCAAGGCTATAGCTACCCAAATTCTGCGCGATCTGCATCACCTGTTCCTGATAGATAATCACGCCAAATGTTTCTTTCAGCGAGGCTTCCAACTCGGGGTGTAGATACTCCGCTTTTTCGCGCCCATGTTTGCGCGCAATATAGGTCGGGATATTATCCATTGGCCCCGGGCGATAGAGCGAAACAAGCGCAATAATATCTTCAATCGTATCGGGTTTCAGCTTACGCAGGGTATCGCGCATCCCCGTGGACTCGAGCTGGAACACGCCAGTGGTATCGCCACGGCTGAGGAGTTCGTAAGTTTTCTTATCCCCCTCTGGCAGTTTGAGCAGATCAATCTGCACGCCCTGATCCGCCAGAAAACGACACGCCGTTTGCAACACCGTCAGCGTTTTTAGCCCTAAAAAGTCGAACTTTACCAGCCCTGCCAGCTCGGCATATTTCATCGAATATTGTACTACCAACATGTCTGATTTCGGATCAGAATACATCGGCACCAATTCCGCCAACGGCCTATCGCCGATCACCACCCCTGCGGCATGGGTCGAGGCATGACGATATAATCCCTCTAGCTGCAAGGCCATTTTTACCATTTTAATCGCGGCCTCGTCTTCATCACGCGCCGCTCTGAGCGCGGGCTCGGCATCCAATGCCTCTTGCAATGTCATCGGCGCAGCGGGATTGTTAGGCACTAATTTACAAATGCGATCCACCTGACCATAGGGCAATTGCAACACGCGCCCGACATCGCGCAGCACTGCCCGCGCCTGTAATTTACCAAAAGTGATAATCTGCGCGACGCGTTCATGCCCATATTTCTGCTGCACATAACGGATCACCTCGTCGCGGCGATCTTGGCAAAAGTCGATATCAAAATCGGGCATGGATACGCGTTCAGGATTCAAAAACCGCTCGAACAGCAACCCAAAACGAATCGGATCTAAATCCGTAATCAACAACGCCCATGCCACTAACGAACCCGCACCCGAACCGCGCCCTGGCCCTACGGGAATCCCCTGCTCTTTCGACCAGCCGATAAAATCCGATACGATCAAAAAATATCCGGGAAAGCCCATTTGATTAATCACGCCCAACTCGTAAGCCAACCGCGCTTCGTATTCTTTGCGTAATTCGGCGTTTTTTTCCTCGCCATATTCCAGCCGCAGCACATGCTCTTGCAAACGCCCTTCCAGTCCAGCGCGCGCACGGTCTTCCAGCATTTGCTTTTCTTGTTCAATATCACCAAAGCGTGGTAAAATAGGTTCGCGCTTAGGCGACATCACCGCACAACGTTTGGCAATCTGCACCGTATTTTCGATCGCCTCGGGCAAATCGGCAAATAGCTCGGCCATCTCCTCAGCGGTTTTAAAATAATGTTCGGGCGTGACTTTACGGCGATCCGTTTCCGACACATAACGCCCTCCCGCAATGCACAACAATGCATCATGCGCTTCAAACATTTCGCGCTTGGCGAAATACACATCATTTGTCGCCACAATTGGAATGTTGTGGGCATAGGCTAAATCGAGCAAGCCCGCTTCGCTGCGTTGCTCCGCCTCCATCCCGTGACGCTGAATTTCGATGTATAAACGCTCAGGAAAATATCCCTGCAATTGCTGCAAAAACGTGGCGGCTTTGTCGTTACGGCCTTGCGCCACTAATTGTGCTAACCCGCCTGTTGCACCGCCTGTGAGGCAGATAATCCCCTCTGTCATCCCTGCCAATTGCGTATATTCCAACAGCGGAGAAACGCCATCGGCAGGCGCTAAATACGTTGCGCTGACAATTTTAAGCAGATTCGCGTAACCCGTTTCGTCTTTCGCCAGCAACACCAATTGTTCGGGCGTGGGCTTGAGGCGCTGATTAACGCGCAGGCCATCTTGCTCATGTGGTTTAAAATCCAGCACACAGCCAATAATCGGCTGCACCCCCTCCCCCGCCAGCGCCGAGGAAAGCTCCAGCGAACCAAATAAATTATTCGTATCCGTCACGGCAATCGCAGGCATTTCTGCGGCTTTACACAACTTCACCAGTGCTTTGGGTTGAATCGCACCTTCGAGCAGCGAATAAGCGGTATGGGTGCGGAGGTGGATAAATTGAGGGTTCATAGCCTCTAAACTAGCAGAAAATCCCTGAGATACTCACGCAGAAATCACTTTTTCCACAATTTTAATCTTCTGCCGCTACACTGCGAGGATGCTTCACGCCCTTCTTACCAAACACCAACGCTTCTTCCGCTTTGCGGTAGTGGGGGTGGTGTGTACGCTGATCGACTTTGGGATCTTCTTCTCGCTGCATCACTTGGGGATGGGGATTATCCTTGCCAATATTCTCGCTTATAGCGCGGGAATTGTGGTGAATTTTCTGCTGAACCGCTATTGGACCTTTGCGGATAGCGAACACAAACAAATGCAGCGCCTAGGAATTGCGCTCATCTGGGGTTATTGCGGACTTATGCTCAGCACTGGATTAGTGTGGATGTTGGCGCAAGTGCTACCATTGTTAGCTGCTAAAATTATCACCGTTTTAGTGATGCTTTTCGTCAACTACACTGCCAATCAGTTGATTATTTTTCGCACAAAACCTTAAAATGATGACGGAAAAATAACTACCAGCAATCAGGGTTCAGCTCTGCCGCTTCGGGCGCGGCGAGTTTTTTACCGTCCATGGTTACATCACCTGTTTGCGTATTCACCGAAACCAAACCGGGTTGAATCCAGCTTTGCGAAAGATCGGCGTTATAGGTTGGCGTGCTAGGCTTTTGTCCTTGTACACTCTGTTGTGCTTGTTGTTGCTTATTCCACTCGCCATCCGTCTTTGCAAAATCAGGCTTCTGCGCGGGATAATTTTCCAGTGGAATATTCAGCGGAATATTCACTCGCTCAAAATCTTGCTTCGAAAGCACAGGCGGAGCCAAATCCGCAGGGGCAACGGCAAGCCCTTTTGCATCCACCCCTTCTTGATATTGCACATCCGCCACGGGCACATGCGTCACCGTCGGGCAACCACCCGATTTAGTGGTAAGGATAGAGGAAGCAGCAATCAGCACTGATGCGATAAGGGATAGCATTAGCCTTCTCCGTGGTTACGACGATAAACAACAGCCGCCCCCACGAATTTATCAAATAAAGGATGCGGTGCAAAGGGGCGTGATTTAAATTCGGGGTGGAACTGCACACCGATAAACCATGGATGCGCGGGCAGCTCCACAATTTCAGGTAAATTACCATCAGGCGACATGCCAGAGAATTTTGCGCCTATTTTTTCTAGCGTGGGCAGATAGGACGTATTCACTTCGTACCGGTGACGATGGCGTTCGGAGATTTTTTTGCTGCCGTAAATTTTCTCGGCAAGACTACCTTTTTCAATCACACAATCATAGGCACCAAGGCGCATTGTACCGCCCAGATCGCCTTCTTGTGAGCGTTTTTCTTTGCTGTCGCCTTTGACCCATTCGGTCATAATGCCTACGAGTGGCCCGCGCTTGTCGCTGGCTTCGTAGCTCGTAAATTCACTGGAATAGGCTTTGGGTAAACCTGCAAGGCTTCTCGCCATTTCAATCACCGCCAATTGCATTCCCAAGCAAATCCCAAAATAAGGGATATTATTTTCGCGTGCATAGGTGATCGCCGCAAGCTTGCCTTCAATCCCACGATCGCCGAAGCCACCCGGAACGAGAATCGCATCGACACCCTTAAGCTTCTTCGCAATATCGGTTTTTTCGAAACCTTTGGCGTCAATCCATTGCTGTTTCACTTTCACACGATGCGCCATACCCGCATGATCCAGCGCCTCACCCAGCGATTTATACGCATCGCCAATGCCCGTATATTTGCCGACAATCGCAACAGTGACTTCGCTTTTGGGATGCTGACGACGCTCCAGCAAATCATTCCAACCGCTCAAATCTGGGGATTTTTCTGACTCCAGATTAAAGTGACGCAACACCTGCGTATCCAGCCCTTCAGCGTGATACCGCAACGGCACTTCATAAATAGAACCCACATCCAGCGCCTGAATCACATTCTCCTCTTTAATATTACAGAACAGTGCAATCTTTTTGCGTTCACTCACAGGAATCTCACGCTCAGAGCGGCAAAGCAGAATATCAGCCTGAATACCAATCGAGCGCAATTCTTTCACCGAATGCTGTGTTGGCTTGGTTTTCAACTCACCCGCAGCGGCAATATATGGCACCAAAGTCAGATGCATAAACAGGCATTTATCACGCCCCATTTTATAACCAAGCTGGCGAATGGCTTCAAAGAAAGGCTGGCCTTCAATATCGCCCACTGTGCCGCCGATTTCGCATAACACAAAATCTTCTTTAGTCGTGTCCTTGAGAATAAAATCTTTAATTAAATCAGTGACATGAGGAATCACTTGGACGGTGCCGCCGAGGTAATCTCCCCGACGCTCTTTCGCCAGTAATATCGAGTAAATTTTACCCGTAGTGACGTTATCGCTCTTTTTCGCATTCACGCCCGTAAAGCGTTCATAATGGCCGAGATCAAGGTCGGTTTCTGCACCATCTTCGGTGACGAATACTTCGCCATGCTGAGTAGGACTCATCGTTCCTGGATCAACATTCAAATACGGATCAAGTTTGCGCAAGCGCACTTTGTATCCGCGTGCCTGCAATAGCGCAGCGAGGCTCGCTGCCGCAAGGCCTTTGCCCAAGGACGAAACCACCCCGCCTGTGATGAAGATATAGCGTGTCATTATTTCCCAGACTTCGGAGTAGTCGTTTTCTTTTCGGTCACTTCATCTGCTTTAGGTTCCGCTTTTGGCGCTGCTTCTGCTGGATTAGCGTCTTTTACAGGCGCGGCGACTTCTGGTGCCTTCACACTATCTGGCGTAGGCACTTCTGGCGCTGCAATTTTTTCTTCGATAATTTTGTTCGCGATCGAGCTATCTTTAATGTCGCGCTGCGTAATCCAGCTAAGCGCGAGGCTATTGACGATAAATAAAGTCGCCAAAATTGCTGTCGTACGGGTGAGCAGATTTGCCTGTGAACGGCTAGTCATCAAACCACTACCGCCACCGCCGCCGATACCACCCAAACCATCGCTGGCACTACGCTGCACAAGGATGATACCAATCATCGCAACGGTTAAAATAACATGAACTACCAGTAATACGCTGAACATTTCGCTTATCTCTTTTTGTTTACTTCTATTGCGGCATTAATAATGGCATTAAAGCTTTCTGCTTTCAAGCTCGCTCCACCCACTAACACACCCTGCACCTGCGAGAGCAATAAAATCTCTTCTGCATTCTCTGCATTCACCGAGCCGCCATACAGCACTTTAGCACCTGCAGGCAACAATGAAATAATCACTTCATGCGTCCGCTGAATCATTTCAATGCTTGCCACCATGCCCGTTCCAATCGCCCAAATCGGCTCATAAGCGACAATAAAATCTTCCACACCAAAACTAGCAGGCAGTGAATCTTTAATCTGCAATGCAAGTAAATCCTTTGTTTTTCCTGCTTCGCGCTCTCCCAGCGTTTCGCCCACACAAATAATGGGAATCAGCCCTGCACGCTTGGCGGCAACAGCTTTTTCCTGCACTAATTTACTGGTTTCACCGTGGTGTTGGCGGCGCTCTGAATGCCCCACAATCACATAGCTTGCCCCAGCATCAGCAAGCATTTCCGCACTGACATCACCAGTGAATGCGCCATTAGCATAACTATGACAATCCTGCCCACCAAAAACCAACCCCCTGCCGCGCATTTTATTGGCCATGGGCGAAAGCATCGTCGCCGGCGGACAGACTAAGACAGTAACCCCTTGATCTACCGCAAGGCTCGAAGCCATAAATTGCGTTACTCCCGCCAGCAAATCCTTGCTTGTGCGAAAGGTTCCATTCATTTTCCAGTTTCCAGCAATAATCATAGCGGCGACCATTAACACAAGCTGGTTTACAATTAAACCTTTTAAAGCGCGGCGGGTTAGTTTAAATAGCGAACCTATGATCCGTAAATTTCAGAAATACTCCTCCAGCCTTTTGGCTAAAATCCTTTTGGGCCTTTTCGCCATCAGCTTTGCGATGTGGGGCATTGGCGACATGTTCAAAAACTTTGGCAGCGCAAATTATATTGCCAAAATTGGGGCACACACCATCAGTATCCCCGAATTTCAGCAGCAAATGAACCTGCTCCTAGCAAATTATCGTCAGCTCCTGGGTGCGGAATATTCGCCTGAAATTGTGAAGCGCTTAGGGCTTCCGCAGCAAATTCTTGGCGAAATGGTCAATGGCCTGCTATTGCAAAATGAGGCGGAATCGCTGGGTGTTGCACTT
>JBILIE010000169.1:0-4142 GCA_044350115.1 Rickettsiales bacterium | reverse complement strand
TTTGTGTGGTATTGTGATGAGTGCCACAAAAAAATCCACGAAGCCTATCTGCCGCTTAAAAGTATTGTTGATGATCTGCCACCGATTTTTGACGGCTTCTGGCAGAATGAGGCGGCAAGAACATGTCAATCCTGCGGCCATGTGATGCAGAAATAATCATGGAAAAATACGACGTTCATACCCACACCACGCTCTCGCCTGATACCTTCGAGGCGTTGGCGAAGTTCACGCATTATGCTGATTTTGTGCGGGTGCGCGCCCATGCAACCAAGCCTTGCTGTGCGCAGATGGTTAATAGCAGAGGCGAAGTGCAGCGCGAAATTGAGGCCAATGCCTATAGCGCAACAGTGCGGATGGATGAATGCGACCATCATGGTGTGACCGTGCAGGTGCTTTCGCCTACGCCGATGATGATTCCTGATTATGTTGAAAATGCTGCCGATGCTGCGGAAATATGCCGTATCCTGAATGACGATAATGCGGCGATTGCTGCACAATTTCCTACACGTTTTATCGCACTCGGTGCGCTGCCGATGCTGCATACCGATGAGGCGGTGAAAGAGCTTGAGCGTATTAAAACACTCGGTCTGCGCGGTGTGGAGATCTGCACCAATATCAACGGAATCGATCTGGATGATGCAAGATTCTTACCGATTTTTGAGGCGGCGGCAGAATTGAATATGGCCGTATTTATGCATCCGTGGGGTGGGTTTATGCAGCCAACCGAACCCAAACTCAAAGCCCGCATGAATGCGAATAAAAACTGGCGGCCGTGGCTGATTGGCATGGGGATGGAAACCGCGCTGGCTTTTGATGCCCTGCGCTCTGGCGGGATTCACGAACGCCTGCCGAAACTGCGCGTAATGTATGCGCATGGCGGCGGTGCCTTCCCCGCGCTGCTGGGGCGGCTGGATCACGGGCAATATTGCCGCCCGGATTTATTCGCCAATGCCTCGCAAAAATCGCCGTGGGAAACGGTGCGCGATTGTGGTGTCTATGTGGATACGCTCACCCACAACCCGCATGCGTTGCGCATGGTGGTGGCAATGCTCGGCGCAGAGCGCGTGGCCATGGGTTCCGATTACCCCTACCCACTAGGCGAGCTGGACATGCGCGGCGAACGCGGGTTGTATCCCGGTTATGGTGTGGAGAAGGACGACACTTTTACCGCGGCACAAAGACAGCGGATTTTAGCAGGTACGGCTAAGGAGTGGCTGGGGTTATGAAAGCAATCTTCCCCTTCGGCACTGCCGATCTCTCCCGCCCGCATTCGCTGGCGATTCCTGTTGCCTTTGAAGGCGAGCGTCTCTCTGCTTTTGGTGCGCCGCCGCCGGAGCGCAAGGCCTATGCGGCGGGAGATTTTATTGGTGATGTGAATCAGGGTGGAAGCTGCAATTGCGAAGTGTATATCATCAACCCCCATTGCTGCGGCACGCATACGGAATGTATCGGCCATATCACGGCCGAACCTGTTTATGTGCATGAGGCATTGCAGGATGCGCTGATGCCCGCCACTCTCCTCACTGTGCAGCCGGAATTGCAGGCGGATGGAGATTGGGTGATCACGCGAGAGAGTGTTGAGCAGCGGCTGGCGAGCGTCGAGTGTCGAGAGGCTCTTATTATTCGTACGCTGCCAAATGACGACTCCAAACGCATCCGCAATTATGATGTACCCACCATTCCGCCGTATTTTTTAGCGGAGGCGATGGAGTTTATCGTGAGTCTCGGCGTGCAGCATTTGCTGGTGGATGTCCCCTCGATCGACCGGCTGGATGATGGTGGAAAGCTGGCGAATCATAGGATTTTTTGGCATGATGCCCCCAAGCGCACCATCACCGAACTCATCTACGTCCCCAACCATCTGAAGGACGGCTGCTACCTGCTTAACCTGCAAATCGCGCCCTTTATGGCCGATGTTGCGCCCAGCCGTCCGATTGTTTATGAATTGCTCCCATGACAAAATATATTGAACTCGATGCCAACGATCCGCTGAAACACTATCGCGAGCAATTCCATATCCCCCGCACGGCACAGGGGAGGGAGTGTATTTATCTCTGCGGTAATTCGCTGGGGTTGCAGCCCAAACGCACGGCGGTGGCGATTGTACAGGAACTCACCGATTGGCAGAATCTGGGCGTGGAAGGGCATTTTCATGCCAAAAATCCGTGGATGCCGTATCATGAGTTTCTGACTAATTCTTATGCTAGACTCGTTGGTGCGAAGCCGATTGAAGTGGTGGCGATGAATACGCTCACGGTAAATTTGCATCTGCTGATGGTATCGTTTTATCAGCCCACGCCAGAGCGTCATAAGATTCTGATTGAAGGCCATGCTTTCCCGTCTGATCGTTACGCCGTAGAGTCGCAAATTCGGTTTCACGGCTTTGATCCAGCGATGTCGCTGATTGCGCTGATGCCGCGCGAGGGCGAGAAAACCCTGCGCAGCGAAGATATCGAAGCGGCGATAGATGATTCTGTGGCACTGGTGCTGCTGGGCGGTGTGAATTACTACACCGGTCAGGTGTTCGAGATGCAGCGCATCACCCAAGCGGCGCATGATGCTGGGGCGATTATGGGGCTGGATCTTGCTCATGCGGCGGGTAATGTGCCGCTACAATTGCACGACTGGGGCGTGGATTTCGCCGCATGGTGTAGCTATAAATATCTCAATTCTGGCCCTGGTTCGGTTGCGGGAGCATTTGTGCATGAGCGCTATGCGAATAAGCCAAATTTGCCGCGTTTTGCAGGGTGGTGGGGGCATGATAAAGCCACGCGATTTAAGATGGCACCAGAGTTTGAGGTGACTGCGGGTGCCGATGGCTGGCAGCTCTCCAACCCGCCGATTCTCTCGCTGGCGGCGGTGAAAGCCTCGCTCGAAATTTTTGACGAAGTGGGGATGGAAGCGCTGCGTAAAAAGAGCCTCGCGCTCACGGCTTATGCCCATGAATTATTCGATGCAATTGATGGCAATAAATTCAGCATCATGACGCCCCGTGCCGAACATGAACGCGGCAGCCAAATTTCGCTCGTGGTGCAGGACAATGGCCGCAAAGTATTCGATGCACTTACGGCAGAAGGCGTGATTTGCGATTGGCGTGAGCCAGATTGCATCCGCATCGCTTTCGCCCCGTTGTATAATTCCTTTGCGGATGTGCATCGCTTTGTCGAAATTTTTAAAGGGGCATTATAGTGCAAAAATTGAATCTCATTGGCGGCGGATTAGTAGGCTCGCTTTCCGCGATTTATCTCGCCCAGCATGGCTTTGAGGTGGAGGTGTTTGAGCGACGCGGGGATATGCGTAAACTTAGCATGGCGGCGGGGCGTAGTATTAATCTGGCGCTAACTTCGCGCGGGATTCGTGCGCTGGAACAAGTGAGGCTGAAAGAGGAAGTCATGCAGCTGTGCATCCCCGTGCGCGGGCGGATGTTGCATGATGTGGAGGGCAATACCAAGCTCGTGCCTTATAGCCAAAATCCAGAGGAATATATCAATTCTATCTCTCGCGGGGATCTCAACAAATTGTTGCTGACCAAGGCAGAAAGCTACCGCAATGTGAAGATCAATTTTGAGCATACGACGACTGATTTTGATAAAAACACGGTGACGATAGCAACGGATGGCGCATGGTCGGCTATTCGTAAAGTGATGTTGGAATCGGTACAAAATTTCGATTACTCCCAGAGTTTCTGCGAGGCGGGATATAAAGAACTCACGCTGCCCGCTGCGCCAGATGGCAGCTATAAAATAGAAAAAAACGCGCTGCATATCTGGCCGCGTGGGCGTTTTATGTTGATGGCTCTGCCAAATCAGGGGGGTAGCTTTACCCTCACTCTTTTTCTGGATCACCATGGCGAAGAGAGCTTTGAGACATTACAGGCAACACCCCAAGTGGATGCATTCTTCACTAAATATTTTCCCGATGTGAAAGCCATGTTGCCAGAATTGACTGAGCAATTTCTGGCCAATCCCACGGGTTCGATGGTGACGGTGAAATGCGCGCCGTGGCATATTGGCGGGCAGGCAATGTTGCTGGGCGATGCGGCACATGCGATTGTGCCCTTCTTTGGACAAGGCATGAATTGCGGGTTTGAAGATGCCTATGCGCTCAATGCGCTGCTCGAAAAACACGGCAGTAACCCAGAT
>JBILIE010000017.1:0-12949 GCA_044350115.1 Rickettsiales bacterium | reverse complement strand
CGCTGCCGCCCATTTTTTGATGGGGAAGCGAAGTGCAAATGTGGGGATCAGCACCAGCACAAACCGCACCACCACAAATAAAATCCCTGCCACAAGGCTCAGGTGCAAACCCGAAATCGAAAGCATATGCGTGATGCCTGCGGTCGTCCATTGCTCGCGGGTTTCCTTAGGGATGGCGCTTTGCTCTCCCGTAATCAGCGCATCGGCAATCGTGCCTTCTGTGCCTGGAATTTTTTCGCGGATGGTGCGTGAAAAACGATGGCGAATATCATTGAGTTTTTCTTGCCAGCCTTGCAACTCTGCCTGCTCAATCACCTCAACAGGCGCAATGCCAAACCCGACTGCGCCAATGCCTTGAAAATAAAAATGCCGCGCCATATCAAACCCATTTGGCAGTGCAGGTTGCGGCAATGGAAACAGGCCTGCCCGTAGTTTAATTGTCTGCCCTGCCATCAACTGTGGTTCTGGTTTTTTGAGATTCAAACGAATGCGATTGGGCAGTTTCGGTTGCGAATAAAATGGCTTTTTGACCTCCCCCGCTTTGGTCACATAAGGCAGCATTTCAGGCTGCTCGATCACTAGCTTCATCCCATCTTCCGTATCTTGAATCTGGGCGAGATGACCTTGCAGGGTCGCAAATCGAATGGGGCGCTCCAGCACCGTCGTCGCCACCCGCTGCGCCTGAAACTGCGCTGCAGCAAAGCCTAGCGACAACCCAAATGCCGCCAGCAAAATCCCACGCAATAATGGATACCGTTTCCACCGCCACAACGCCGGCAAGGTCAGCAGCAATGCATACAGGCCGCTATAGGCTCGCGGTTCTGCCACCAGCCCAAAATACAGCAACACGCCACACCCCATGGCCACGGGAAGCCATAGCAGCCAGCGTTCTTGTTCATTAAGCAATGCGTGAGTTAGATAACGGTAAAACATCAGTCATTTATCAAATATTTTAGTTTTCTTACTGCCTCTTGCAGTTTAAAGCTACAAAATCACTTTGAACCGAGGTTTTATGGCATATTCTTTATTCTCTCGTTTGCTTGCTACGATAGCTTGCTCGCTGCTTCCCTTTTCGCTTGCTGCCGAAACCCGTGAAATCGGCGCGGTCAGCACGGCATTCAAACTTATTGGCCCCAATCATAAAATCAAGATTAGTGCTTTTGACGATCCAAAAGTGAGCGGCATCACCTGCTACATCGCTCGCCCCAAAACGGGAGGAATCAAAGGCGCAGTCGGATTAGCTGAAGATCCCAGCATTGCCAGCGTCTCCTGCGTACAAACTGGGGCTGTAAGTTATAAAGAAGATATTGAGCTGGATAAAAATGGCGAAGAAGTTTTCGATGAGAGCCGATCGCTAATTTTCAAATCGCTAAAAGTGAACCGTTTATACGACGCTGCTAATGGCAGCTTGGTTTACGTTGTGCGCACCAAGCGTATTATCGAAGGCTCGCCAACCACCTCCATTTCTGTCGTGACACCAGTCGTGTGGAATGGCAAAGCACCACAAAAACCAAAAACAGAACAGAAACACTCCTAATGTCCATCGTTACAAGATTTGCCCCCTCCCCTACTGGTTTCCTGCATATTGGCGGGGCGCGTACAGCGTTGTTTAACTGGCTTTATGCCAAGCATCATCACGGCAAATTTCTGCTGCGGATTGAAGATACCGACCGCGCACGCTCTACCCAAGCCGCTATTGACGCGATTCACGAAAGTATGCATTGGCTGGGCATGGATGCCGATGGCGAAGTGTTTTATCAATTCGCCCGCGCCAATCGCCATGCTGAAGTCGCGCATGAGATGATTAAAAACGGTACCGCCTATTATTGTTACACCTCGCCCGAGGAACTCACGGCACTGCGCGAAAAAGCCACCGCTGAAAAAACCAGTTATCGCTTCAATAGCCCATGGCGAGATGCTGATCCTGCCACTGCTCCCAAAGATATAAAACCCGTAGTGCGCCTCAAAGCGCCACGCAGCGGCACCACAACGATTCACGATGAAGTGCAAGGCGATGTCACTCTCAATGCGGATCAGTTGGAAGACACCGTGTTGCTGCGCTCTGATGGCACCCCCACTTACATGCTCGCGGTGGTAGTGGATGATCACGATATGGGCGTGACGCATATTATCCGTGGCGACGACCACCTCACCAACGCCTTCAAGCAAAAACTAATTTATGAGGCGATGGGGTGGGATGTGCCTAGCATGTCACATATCCCGATGATCCACGGTGCTGATGGCGCCAAGCTCTCTAAACGTCACGGCGCGCAAGGGGTAGAAGAATACCGCGATATGGGCTATCTGCCAGAGGCCGTCCGCAATTATCTGCTACGCCTTGGCTGGAGCCATGGAGATGATGAAATTATTTCTACCGATCAGGCAATCGAATGGTTTAATCTGGAATCCATCGGCAAATCACCCTCGCGTTTTGATTTTGCTAAATTAGAGAGTTTAAATGGCCATTATATTCGCCAGAGTGCAGATGATCGTTTGACTGCGCTCATTGTACCACTGCTGGAAAAAACGCTCGAATCCAAGCTGAACGAAACCCAGATTGCACGGCTACTACACGGCATGAAAAGCCTCAAAGAACGCGCCAAAACCCTGCACGAACTGGCTGCTGGGGCAAAATTTTATGTTGAGCCTCCCAAAGTCACCATAGAGGATGCCCATAAAGCAACGCTGCAAGCAATGGCCACCCGCCTAGAATCCCTCGCTGACTGGAATCACGATGCCGCAATGGCTCTAGCTAAAGCCTATGCCGAAGAATCAGGGCAAAAACTAGGAGTCGTTATGCAACCCCTACGCCTCGCCCTCACAGGCAGCACCGCCAGCCCCAGCGTGTTCGAGATTATCGAAGTGCTGGGCAAGGAAGAATCGATCGCTAGGCTAAAATCTGCGCTGTAACCCTTGATTTTTTGAACATTATCACCGATAACTCCCCCATGGCTATTTTAGAACTTATTATTGCACCTGACCCGATCCTCAAAACTCCTTCCAAACCTGTGACAGAGGTGACGGATAATATCCGCGAGCTGCTCGATCATATGCTCGATACGATGTATGATAGCCGTGGCATTGGCCTTGCAGCAGTGCAAGTCGGCGCGCATCTCAAAGCCATTGTGGTGGATGTGGAATGGCGCGAGGAAGAATCTTCCAGCCGCAAACCGCTCAAAATGATAAACGCCGAAGTGCTGCATTTTTCTGACGAAGAAAAGCCGTATAACGAAGGATGCCTCTCTTTCCCCGAACAATATTCGGAAGTGATTCGCCCTGCGAGCATCAAGGTGAAATATCTTGATGAGTTAGGCGCGCCACAAGAGTTGGAAGCAACTGGCCTGCTCGCCACCTGCATTCAACACGAAATCGACCACACTAATGGCATTACTTTTGTTGATCACATTTCCAAACTCAAACGCGACATGATCCACAAAAAGCTGACCAAACTCAAAAAACAAGGCCATTTCGACGGCCATGGCTGCGGCGATCCGCATTGTCATGACGATCACTAATCAACCCTTTAAACTCGTTTTCATGGGCACACCCGATTTTGCGGTGCCCACGCTTCAGCATTTAATGGATTCAGGCCAGAATATTGTTGCCGTCTATTCCCAGCCGCCGCGTCCTGCGGGTCGGGGGCATAAACTCCAGCCCTCGCCAGTACATTTGATGGCTGAAAAACACGGCATTCCCGTTTACACTCCTTCCAGTTTAAAATCACCTGAAGTACAAGAACAGTTCCGCGCACATAACGCCGATGCGGCGATTGTGGCGGCATATGGCTTAATTCTTCCACAAGCGATTTTAGAGTCTTACCCAATGGGTTGCCTCAATGTCCACCCCTCCAAACTCCCGCGCTGGCGTGGGGCAGCACCCATTCAACGCACGATTATGGCGGGCGATGCTGATACTGCGATGTGTATCATGCAGATGGCGGCAGGGTTGGATACGGGGGATATTCTTTGGCAAAAAGACTTAGCAGTTGCCACTGGCACCACCGCAGGTGAGTTGCATGACACGATGGCGAACCTCGCAGGGGCGGCAGTGCTGGAAACTTTGCACGGATTGCGTGCAGGCAGTATTGTACCACACGCGCACTCCACTGAAGGTATCGTCTATGCCTCTAAAATCAGCAAAGACGAAGCACGCATTGATTGGAGCAAACCTGCCGAAGAAGTGCTGAACCACATCCACGGCCTCAGCCCCTACCCCGCCGCATATTTCGAATTTGCGGGAGAGAAAATAAAAGTTTTAAAAGCCACTCTTCATTCCCATACAGACGGGAATCCGGCGGAAGTGATAGACAATCACATCACCATCGCTTGCGGTAGCGGCGCCATCCGCCCTACCCTCATTCAACGCGCTGGAAAAAAACCGATGAGTGCGGAAGAGATGCTGCGCGGCTTTGCTATTGCCGCAGGTACGAGGCTCACCTAATGCCACGGTACAAACTCACCATCGAATATGACGGTACTGGATTTTCGGGATGGCAACGCCAGCCAGATTATTCCAGCATTCAGCAAGCACTCGAAGAAGCTATCGAGCGCTTTGCATCGCAATATTGCGAGGTGTTCTGCGCGGGACGCACCGATGCGGGCGTTCATGCTTTCGCTCAAGTCGCCCATGTGGATTTTGTGAAAGCGCATAAGCCCTTTTCCATCCAACAAGGCATTAATTTTCATCTCTCCACGCGGCAAATTTCGGTGGTGCATGTCGAAGCAGTCGCCGATGATTTTCATGCGCGATTCAGCGCCAATAAACGCGAATATCTCTATCGCATTATCAACCGCAGCCCTTGGCTGGCACTGGAGCGTGGGCGAGCATGGCTTGTGCCTGAAAAGCTGAATGTAGCGGCGATGCACGAAGCCGCACAACTGCTAATCGGGCATCACGATTTCACCAGCTTTCGCGACACGAAATGTCAAAGCAAATCGGCACTCAAAACACTTGATCGATTCGAAATTATCCGCCACGGGCAAGAAATTCGCTGCCATGTTGCCGCACAGTCTTTTTTACATCATCAAGTGCGTAATATGGTCGGCACACTACGCCTCATCGGCAATGGCAAATGGACACAAGCGGATTTACTCAACGCACTTTCCGCCAAAAGCCGCCCTGCGGCTGGAGAAACAGCTCCGCCTGATGGATTATATTTAGTGAAAGTTAGCTACTAGCTGCTCTTTTTAATCTATCATTAATCGCAATTCCTAATCCCTCCTCAGGCACTAGCATTGCAGCAATCGGCTGTCCTTCCAGCGCGTGCATCATGCAAAATAAATTGGCGGCAGCTTCCCGCAGATCACCACTTTCACTCAAATTCATCACTCGCGCAAAACCTGTCGGAATCTCTGCTCCAAAAGCAAGCAATGCTTCATTCGTTTGCGGGTTCTCGGTGCCAATACGCAAACCCGATCGCGGCGCATAATGCCGCAACAACTGCCCTGGCGATTTCACTTCACCTTCGCTTGCGTGGAGCTGCATCTGCACTCTCTTGCCTATAATCGCTTCAATCTGCACAGCAGTAATAGTGCCTGCACGCAGCATCACAAGCTGCTCTCCCGTCGCATCCACAATGGTCGATTCCAAACCTTCGCTGCACTCGCCACCATCAAGAATCCAGCCAATTTTTCCCTCCAGCGACTTCGCCACATGCGCCGCAGAAACGGGGCTGATCGTGCCTGATGCATTCGCGCTGGGCGCAACCAATGCCCCCCCCACTGCGCGCAATAATTCCAATGCGAGGGGATGTGCGGGAACACGCACCGCCTGCGTAGTCAACCCCGCTCGTGCTAAAGCACAAATCCGCGTATCAGTTTTTGCCTGTAATACCAATGTCAGCGGCCCTGGCCAAAAGGCTTGCGCTAATTGTTCGGCCAAGGGAGTAAACACCACTTCCTGTGCCGCCATTTCCTGTGATACAAAATGCGCGATGAGCGGGTTAAAATGCGGGCGCTGCTTGGCCTCATAAATCTTTGCCACGGCCACCGCATTTGTCGCATCCGCTGCTAGCCCATAAACTGTTTCCGTCGGCATCGCGACCAACTCCCCGCGCTGCAATAACTTTGCCATGCAAGGGGGGGAAGTGGATATTTTAAGGGAAGAATGCTTCATCCCCTCTTCGATTGTCATAAAATGCTAGCACATACAACCACTGACTTATACTCATTGCACTATTGCACTTCGTGCGTTGGGGAATCCCCCAAAAAACCCCACGCATCGCGCCTCGCACTTGCTCGGATTGGAACCCAACTCTTGACGTGCGAGAGGTATGATTCCCCCAGCGACAAAACCAAACGTTAAAATCACGGGAGATCGGGAGATATTGTCGTTGCATAGAGCGATTCTGATAAAAAATTAATCGCTTAATCTATTGAAAAAGGCTTGAATTATCTAAAATTAGGCGTATAAGTTGCCCCCTTAAACTTTGGGTGCGGGGAGTCCTGCACTTGCACTATTAACCTCTAACCGACTATATTCTCAAGGAAAACCATGGCCTCTAACGCAGCTGCAAAATTTGCACAAGACCTCCCAGACTCTTATCAGCCCGCTCAAAGCTTTGCTGATTTATTTGAAACCGCCGCAAACTCCTCCATCGGTGAAGGCTCCGTTGTTGAAGGTACTGTGGTGGAAATTCGCAATGGTCTTGCGATTATCGACGTAGGCTTGAAGTCCGAGGGTACTATTTCTGTTGAAGAATTCACTCGTCGTGGCGCTGAATTGCAGCCGGGCGATAAAGTAGAAGTTTATATTGATCGCTACGAAAACCGTAGTGGTGAAATCGTTCTCAGCCGCGAAAAAGCAATGCGCGAAGCGGTGTGGGAAGAATTGGAAAAATCTTGCACCAACCAAATCCCTGTTGATGGCACTATCTTCAGCCGCGTGAAAGGTGGCTTCACTGTTGACCTCAATGGCGCGATTGCGTTCTTGCCTGGCAGCCAAGTGGATATTCGCCCGATTAAAGACGCTAGCCCATTGATGAATGTGGCGCAGCCGTTCATGATTCTGAAAATGGATCGTCGTCGTGGTAACATCGTAGTTTCTCGCCGTGCAATCCTCGAAGAATCACGCGCAGATGCACGTAAAGAACTGCTCGATAACATCATCGAAGGCACGAAACTCGAAGGTGTCGTGAAAAACATCACTGATTACGGCGTGTTCGTTGATCTCGGCGGCATTGACGGTCTGTTGCACGTTACCGATATTTCGTGGAAACGCATCAACCATCCTTCCGAAGTCTTCAAAGTAGGCCAAACGATTGAAGTCATGGTCACTAAATTCGACCAAGCCTCTAAGCGCGTAAGCCTCGGCATGAAACAATTGGAGAGCAACCCTTGGGGCGATGTTGCTTCACGCTTTAAAGTGGGCGATACTCTCACTGGTAAAATCAGCAACATCACCGATTACGGCGCGTTTGTTGATCTCGGTGAAGGCATCGAAGGCCTCGTACACGTTTCTGAAATGAGCTGGACGAAGAAAAATACCCATCCTTCTAAAATCGTGAATGCAGGTCAGGATGTGAACGTGATGGTACTCGATATTGATCGCGAGAAACATCGCATCAGCCTCGGTATCAAACAAACCGAAGCAAATCCTTGGAACGAATTCACTACTACACATGAAGTAAACCAAATCATTGAAGGCGAAATTCGCAACATCACTGATTTCGGTCTGTTTGTCGCACTCACAGGCGATATTGACGGTCTGGTGCATTACTCTGACATCAGCTGGAGTGAAGCAGGTGAAGTCGCCGTGAAAAACTACAAAAAGGGCGATATGGTGCAAGCCCGCATCCTTGCCATTGATGTAGAAAAAGAGCGTATCAGCCTCGGTATCAAACAGCTTGAAGAAGGCAAAAACACTGCTTCTTCTGCCCCTGCTGGTGCGGGTGGTAACTCGAAAAAAGGCGAAGTGGTCACTTGTGTGGTTACCGAAACCAACAATGGCGGCATTGAAGTTCGTCTTGATGACAATTCTACTGCCTTCATCAAAAAAGCTGACCTCTCACGCGATCGTCAGGAGCAGCGTCCAGAGCGCTTTGCGGTGGGTGACCGTGTCGATGCAAAAGTAATTTCTGTCGGTAAATCGGGCATGAATCTTTCCATTAAGGCAATGGAACTTGATCTGCATAAACAAGCAATCGACGAATACGGTTCTGCGGAAAGCGGTGCTAGCCTCGGTGATATCTTGGGTGCAGCAATCAACGAAGCACAAGAAAAAAAGACAACAAAGAAAAAGTAACCTTGGGAGTGTGAGTGATGGCGCTTAACGCCGATACTCTCCTTGACCGTATCTATCTGAAAAATCAGGCTCGGCGCTGGCGTATGATTGCGCTGGTGCTGGGGCTGATTTCTCTGCTTGTGCTGGTAGGGAAATCAAATGATTTCGGTTCACAGTTTGAAGGCGATCATATTGCGCGATTAACCATCGACGATGTGATCGACGACGATACCAAGCGTCATGATTTACTCATGGAAATCGCAGAAGACGATCAGGTGAAGGCACTTATCCTTCGCATGGATTCTCCTGGCGGCGGCACTGTCGGCTCCGAACAAATTTATCTCGATCTCCGTGAAATTGCTAAAAAGAAACCCGTCATCTGTACCATGCGCAGCTATGCGACTTCAGGTGGCTATCTGGCCGCTATCGGCGCGGATTACATTCTCGCTCGGGAAGGCACGCTCACTGGCTCTATCGGGGTGATTATGCAAACAGCGGAGGTCACTTCGCTTGCCGAAAAACTGGGCATTAAACCCATCACGGTGAAATCGGGAAATCTCAAAGCCACCCCCAATCCTTTCGAATCTTTTGGAGAAAAAGACCGCGCCGTGATTCAAGGCATTATCAACGAATTTTATGATTACTTCTTAGACCTTGTGAAAACGCGTCGCAAAATGACCGACGAACAAATTGCAACCATCGCCGATGGTCGGGTCGTCTCTGCCCGTACCGCACTCAAGCTCAAAATGATTGACGCGATCGGCGGCGACAAAGAAGCACTTGAGTGGTTAAAAGCAGAACATCAAGTCGATCCCTCACTTGAAATTTTTGATAAAAAAGTAAAAGAAGATAAGCCTACTCTCGAATCTTTGCTCGAAGGTTATGCTACGAAAATATTTAAAAATAATATGCTCGTGAAGCTTGACGGCTTGGTTTCAATCTGGCAACCTGCCGGCCTTCGTTAGAGTTTAGATAACAACAAGATAACACTGGATAGATAAAGATGACCAAATCTGAATTAGTCACCCGCCTGAGCAAACGTTTTCCTAACCTGTTACAGCGCGATCTGGAAAATCTGGTTAACATCTTCCTAGAAGAAATTAGCTCAGCGCTGGAATCTGGCGGTCGCGTTGAACTTCGTGGCTTTGGTGCATTCTCTGTGCGCAAACGCGAACCACGCAAAGCACGCAATCCTAAAAACGGTCAAGAAGTTAAAATCGGCGAACGTCACTCCATCTATTTCCGCACTGGTAAAGAGCTGCGCGAAAAAGTGAAGAACGTCCCTGCGACTGAAGGCAAATAGGGGTTCTGGCCATGGGAAAATTGGCCAAGATTATCCGCTTACTCTGCTCTATTTTTATTGCATTGCTGGTAATTTCCTTTGCGGTGAGTAATCGTGGCTCGGTGAATCTCACCTTGCTGCCCTTCCATTGGCAAATAACGCTGCCGCTTTATCTGTTTGGTTTGCTCACTTTGTTGCTGGGCTTCCTCTGGGGTGCAAGCCACAGCCTTGCCGAACGCTTCACCAAGCATCTGCAATTGCGTGAAGACAAAAAACAGATTGAAGCCTTGCGTGGTGAGGTGCTTTCCTTGCGTGCAGAAAAATCAACGCAGGAAAAAGCGACGACTTCAACACTGCTTCCTTCTGCATGACTACTCTCAAAATCTGCGGCTTGACACAGACGGAACATGTACTGCGATGTGTTGAACTGGGTGTTGAATATGTAGGCTTTGTGGCCTTCCCCCCTTCCCCACGCCATGTAACGCCTGAGAAATTTTTTGCACTCAACGCACTCGTCTCCCCACACACACAATCCGTGCTTGTCACGGTAGATGCGACTGCTGAATTACTGGATGAATACCGCCTGTCACATAACATCATCCTCCAGTGTCATGGTGCCGAATCCCCCGCTCGCTTGCATGAACTCAAAACACGCTATGGCTGTACCATCATCAAAGCACTAAGCGATCCTACGCAAGCCGCTGCTTATGTGGATAGTGCAGATATGATCCTGCTTGATGCTGCCCCTGCCGCAGGCGAACTCCCCGGTGGCAATGCGCGATCGCTAGATTGGGGATCGCTGAGTCGCTTTTCTCCCGCACTGCCATGGTTTCTCTCTGGCGGGCTTACTTCGCAAAATATAGCGCAAGCTATACGCATCACAGGTGCAACTATGATTGATGTTTCCAGTGGTGTAGAGCGCATACGCGGAGTAAAAGATTCCATACTCATAAAGGAATTTGTTGATGCTGCCAGATGCTAATGGTCACTTTGGAATTTTCGGCGGACGCTATGTCGCTGAAACGCTGATGCCGCTGATTTTAGAAGTGGAAGCAGCCTATCATTCCTGCAAAGCCGACCCTGCCTTTTGGGCAGAATTTGAGGTGCTGGCGAAAGATTATATCGGTCGCCCCAGCCCACTTTATTACGCCAAGCGCCTGACAGAACATTTGGGCGGTGCTAAGCTTTATTTCAAACGCGATGAGTTAAACCATACGGGCGCGCATAAAATCAACAACTGCATTGGCCAGATTTTGCTGGCCAAACGCCTAGGCCGCAAACGTATTATTGCCGAAACTGGTGCGGGTCAGCATGGCGTAGCAACGGCAACCGTCTGTGCATTATTTGGCCTTGAATGCATCATCTATATGGGCGCAAAAGATATCGAACGCCAAGCACCTAATGTCTTTCGTATGAAGCTGCTCGGCGCGGAAGTGCGCCCTGTCACCGCTGGATCTTCCAGCCTGAAAGACGCGATGAATGCAGGTTTGCGCGATTGGGTGGCGAATGTGGATGACACTTATTATCTCATTGGCACCGCTGCAGGGCCACACCCCTACCCCGAAATGGTGCGTGATTTTCAATCCGTCATCGGCCGCGAAACCCGCGAGCAAATGATGGAAAAAGAAGGCCGCTTGCCCGATTCGCTCATCGCCAGTATCGGCGGTGGTTCTAATGCCATAGGCTTATTTCACCCCTTCCTTGAAGATACATCGGTGAAAATGATCGGCGTGGAAGCGTCAGGCAAAGGCCTCGACACAAACGAACATGCCGCAAGTTTAAGCCGTGGCAGCGCGGGCGTATTGCATGGCAATCGCACCTATTTACTGCAAGATGAGAACGGACAAATTCAAGAAGCCCATTCAATTTCGGCGGGTCTTGATTATCCCGGAATCGGCCCTGAACACGCCTATCTGCACGAACAAGGCCGCGTGGAATATGTCGGAATTACCGATGCAGAGGCGCTCGAAGCTTTCCAACTCTGTGCTCGATTTGAGGGCATTTTACCCGCGCTCGAACCTTCGCACGCAATGGCAGAGGTGATGAAACGTGCGCCCAACCTACCCAAAAATCACCTGATGGTGATGAACCTCTGCGGGCGTGGCGATAAGGATATTTTTACCGTTGCAGCGGCACTGGGCGTGAAGATTTAGCTACTAGTACTTAAATATATCCAGATCTGGCTTATACACCGAAGTCTGCACCCCAAAATAACCAAATAACATGTGAAAAATGCTGTCTTGCGTATGGCGCTGCTGCTTGCGCACTTTGATTGCTTCTATTAATTCTGGTTCAACCTTGCTGCCCATCCACAGCATCGCTGGCACATGGCGTTGTGTATCAGGCGCAATAAAATTCGGCATACCGTGCAGATAAATCCCATTCTCGCCCAGCGACTCACCATGATCGCTTAAATAGAACATCACCGTTTCAAAATTTGCATCATTTTGCTTCAATAAATCGATTGTTTTTGAGAGGAAATAATCGGTGTAAAGCAGCGCATTATCATACGCATTATGGATTTCTTCTTGGCTGCAATTAGCCAATTCATTGGTTTTGCATACAGGTGTAAACTGCTCAAATTGCTTGGGATAGCGCTTATAATAAGCAGGGCCATGGTTGCCCATCTGATGCAGCACAATCACAATATCGCCCTTTTTCTGCGCATCGATATAGTCTTGCAGCCCTATCAACATCCCCTCATCACGACATTCTTTATCGCATACCGTATTGTTTTTGGAGGTAATGTAATCCTGATATGGCACTCTGTCTGCCACGCCCTTAGAGCTGGAATTATTATCACGCCAGAGCACATTCACGCCTAAGCGATGCAGAACATCCAACACATTTTCTGTATGTTCTACTTTCTGCGCGTTGAAGCCATCTTCGCCATAAACCGAAAACATACACGGCACCGAAATGGCCGTCGCCGTACCACAGCTCCAGAAATCGGGGAAATTGATGATATTCTCTTTTTTGAGTAGCGGAGTCGTTTCCCGCGCATAGCCATTATAGGAAAAATGATCCGCACGCGCCGTTTCTCCCACCACCAGCACCATCAATTTACGATGCGAGGTGTTATCGACAATCTTGGCATCTGGTGCAATCTTGATAAATTCATGCGCGCCAGAAGCCATACTATGTTGCGCCAATTTAATTGCGCCATACACATACCCCACAGGGTTGAAGTAATACCGCACCACTTTGTGCTCGCGAAAAAAGCTTGCATAATAATTGCTAAAAGGAAACGCCATTGCCGCCATCAGCACCAAAATAGCAATCGCCCATTTTGCACGCTGCCATAATTCTTTCCAAAAAGAGCGGAAATTAATTTCAGTGCGATAGAGGAATAATGCCGGCACCACGCCTAGGATCACGTTATACAGCACCATTTTGATGCTCATCAGATCGCCTGCTTCGTTCGCATTGGTTTCTAGCGCATTGAGC
>JBILIE010000167.1:0-4204 GCA_044350115.1 Rickettsiales bacterium | reverse complement strand
TCTACCGCCGTTCATGCGGCTTATTCTGCTGGCGGCATTTATCTTTTTGTGGGGATGATGCCCGTGATTATCGGCCTGCTTGGGCCTGTCGTTGTGCCAACACTCGCTGATTTCGACGATAATTATGTGCTTCACTTGGCAGAGAGCGAGCTTTCGCCGCTGCTGTATGTCGTCTTTGCGGGCGCGATTCTTTCCGCCATTTTATCCACCATCGATAGCACCCTGCTCGCCCTCTCTGCACTGGTAGAACATAATCTGCTGCGCGAATACACCCAAAAAGCCAGCGGCAAACAAAAGCTCTGGTTGGCGCGATGCTGCTCGGTGCTTTCTGGCCTCGCCGCATGGATGCTCGCCTCTGGCACCACCCGTATCTACGATCTCCTCTCGCAAGCTTCCTCCTTTGGCAGCGCAGGGATTTTAGTGATATTTCTGCTCCGCATCTATTGGGGCAAAGGCACCAATCTCGGCGCCATACTCACCTTGCTCACCGGCGCCACCATGTCGTGGTTGGGCGAAAGCTATTTCCACTGGCAAGCCCCCTACCTCGCCTCCATTTCCGCTTGTGTCTGGGTATATATCCTCTGTGCATTAGCACAAAAGAGTCGTAGAGTACCCGCATGAAACTCCTCCTTTCCCTCCCTCTTGCTGCGCGGCTCAATCTGGCGCTGACTATTCTGTGTTTGCTGGCGATGCTGGTGCATTTTCTGCTGCCTGCCGCTTATGCTCTCTGGCCGCTCTGGGGGTTGATTGCGCTCGGTGCCCCGCCGTTGCTGTGGGAAATTGTCGCCAAGGCTTTCAAGCTTGATTTCGGTGCGGATATTCTTGCGGCAATCGCGCTGGTCACGGCGACGTATCTAGGCGAATATCTCGCCGCCGTGTTAATTATTCTCATGCTTTCCAGCGGTCAGGCGCTCGAGGCCTATGCGATGCGTAAAGCATCGTCGGTGCTGAATGCTTTGGCAGAGCGGATGCCCTCCCTCGCCCATCGCAAACGCGGCGATAAAATTGAAGAAATCGCATTGGCTGACATTGCCATTGGCGATGCCATTGTGGTGTACCCTCACGAAACCTCGCCTTGCGACGGCACGGTGCTTTCTGGCCATGGCAGTATGGACGAATCGTATCTCACGGGCGAGCCGTATCGTGTGTCGAAAGCTCCGGGTTCCGCCGTGCTTTCGGGGGCGATTAATGGCGATGCGGTGATGGTAATTCGCGCCGATAAACTCCCGCAGGATTCCCGCTATGCCAGCATCATGCAAGTAATGACCGAGGCCGAACAAAAACGCCCACAACTACGCCGTCTGGGCGATCAGGTCGGTGCGGTTTTTGCCCCTGTCGCACTGCTGCTGGCAATTGCCGCTTGGGCGATAACGGGCGAGATAGACCGCTTCCTCGCCGTGCTCGTCGTCGCCACCCCCTGCCCATTGCTGATTGCGATTCCTGTCGTCATCATCAGTGCGGTTTCCATGGCGGCCAAACGCGGGATTATTATTCGTGATCCAACCGTATTAGAGCGCCTCCCCACCTGCACCACCGCGATTTTCGATAAAACAGGTACGCTCACTTACGGCCAGCCCGAACTCACTGAAATTATTACGGCAAAAGGGTTTGAATCTGATACCGTATTGCAGGCCGTGGCGAGCTTAGAACGCTATTCCAAACACCCGCTCGCCAGCGCGTTTTTAAAAGCCGCCGAGGCCGCACACCTCTATTTACCCGAAGCCACCAAAGTCTCCGAAATTCCGGGGCAGGGCTTGAGCGGGCATATTGAAGGCTACGATATTCTCATCACCAGCCGCCACAAACTGCTGCTCGCCCATCCACAGATGCAGCTGCTGTTGCCCCCCGTCGTCGCAGGGCTGGAATGTATTTTGCTAGTGAATGGTGAATACGCCGCAACGTTGCGTCTGCGCGATGCGCCGCGCAAAGAGGGGCAACCGTTTATTCATCATCTCGGCCCCAATCATCATTTCACCAAAATCATGCTGGTATCGGGCGATCGCGAATCAGAGGCGAGCTATCTCGGCGAATTACTGGGCATTACCGAGATCTATGCCAGCCAATCCCCCGAACAAAAACTGGCGATTGTGCGCGCCGAAGCGGCTCTTGCCCCCACCTTATTTATGGGCGACGGCATTAACGATGCTCCCGCCCTCACTGCTGCCACCGTTGGCCTTGCTTTTGGGCAGCATAGCAGCGTCACCTCCGAAGCCGCAGGGGCAGTGATTCTGGATAACACCTTAAGCCGCGTCGATGAGCTGATTCACCTCAGCGAAGCCATGCGTAAAATCGCCCTGCAATCGGCGCTGGGCGGGATGGGTGTGACCATCATCGCCATGATTGCCGCTGCAATGGGCTATCTCACCCCCGTCCAAGGCGCCTTACTACAAGAAGCCATCGACGTGCTAGCGATTATGAACGCCCTGCGCCTCGCTTGGCGCAAAGATCTACGCGCGGATGTTTAGCAATAATTGCTTAAAATCTTCAGGGTAGCTGGCGGCATAACGATGCACTTCTTTCGTCGCGGGATGCACAAACGAAATCTCTGCCGCATGCAGGGCTTGGCGCGGGAAGTTTTTGCAGATCTGCTGCAATGACTCGTCGCGTAGCTGCCGATTGCGCCCATATTGCGGGTCACCCACCAGCGGATATCCGTGATGCGCGGCATGAACGCGAATCTGATGCGTGCGCCCTGTTTCCAATTTCAGCTCCAGCAGTGAAAGCGCATTATCGTGAAACTGCTCCACCACCTTAAAATGCGTCCGCGCCTCTTTCCCGCCGCCTTTAAGCACCGCCATCTTTTTGCGATTATTCGGTGCTCTGCCTATATTGCCCTCCCACATCCCCGCAGGAAAACGCGGCACGCCGAATACCACCGCATGATACAGCCGCGAGAGGCTGCGATCCTGCAATTGTTCGGAAAGCGACTGATGCGCGGCATCGTTTTTCGCCACCAACATTGCCCCGCTCGTATCTTTATCCAGCCGATGCACAATACCGGGGCGCGCCACGCCGCCAATACCTGAAAGCGATTTTCCGCAATGATGCAGCAAGGCATGTACCAACGTCGGCCCTTTCTCTCCGGGTGCAGGGTGAACAGTGAGGCCAGCGGGCTTGTTGATTACCAACAGATGTGAATCTTCAAACAAAATCTCCAGCGGGATATTCGCAGGTTTGAGTTCGGAAGGTTCCGCCGACGGAACAAACACCGTAATCGCATCCCCTGCCTGTATTTTGCGCGAAGCATCGTCGCACACCACCTGCTTCACCGTCACATGCCCCAGCGCCAGCAACCGTTGCGCGGTGCTGCGCGAAGTCTTCGGCAAAGCATCCGCCAGAAATTTATCCAGACGTTCCCCCGCAAAAGCCGCAGGAACAAGAAGTTGATAGTTTTGGGACATAGGCCTTACTTATAGACCTTTTCCCTCAGCGGCAAGTGCCGCTTGCCGCTGCTTCAATAAAGCATAACGATGATTATCGCCTTTTTCGGGCGGTTCGGGGTCTTTGTGGGTGTGGCCGATCGCGCCCTCTTCTTTCAGGCGTTCGATGGCTTTTTCTTTCACTTTGCTGGGAGTCTCTGCGGCAATGGCCTTGCCTTTTGCCGCAATTTCGTCCCCCCATTTCCCCGCTTTTTCTGCCGCGCAGTCTTTCTGTGCTTCGCGGAAGAAGCTAAAGCCTTCTTTCACGCTAAAAAACGCCCCCGTCATCAATGTTCCTGCCTGAAGCAGTGCAGGCACCTGCATGGCAAGGGCAGCATTTCCCATCCACAACATCGCGGGCACTGCAATAAGGGGGGGTGCCAGTAATGCCACAAAAAACGCCAGCGGAATCCCGATCATAATCCCTTTGCACAGCCCTATCGCCGCGCCCAGTCCACCCGCCAGATATTCATTATTCGTGACCGCATAAGAAGTATCCGCCGCATTCGCCAACCACAGGTGAAAGCGGCTCCAAGTGCGGGCAGCACCTTTGCGCCCATCAAGGAATTGCTGCGCCTGCTCATCACGATGATGGCAGCGCTCCCCTGTCGTTGGCGCATATTTAGGCGGATCTATCATAGTGCTAGGGTATCATGCCGCTATTACAGTTTAATGACAGAGATCGTTGTTTTTTGTGGGGGGATACTCTCGTATTTTTGTGGGGGATACTCCCCCGAGCTTCGCTCTCCCCCACGCTGCGCGCCTCGCCTTGCTCGGTTGGGGTT
>JBILIE010000027.1:0-10740 GCA_044350115.1 Rickettsiales bacterium | reverse complement strand
GTCTGTTGCACCTTTCACACCAAAAGTAGCGGAGCTTACCCAAGCCTTACCATTATTCTTGGCTGCTGTGCCGACTGTGCTAAAAAAGCCCATTTATGCCCCCGCTCCCATTGCCATACCCGCAGTTTGTTCAGGCTGTGCCACACGGTTTTCTAATACTTTCTTAGCATTGCCCTCTTTTGCCAAAGGATTTTCCATTTGATAGCTTGCCGCTTTTTGTTGCATAGCGGTGAGTTTTTCATGCGCCGCCGCTTCATATTGCTGAGCCTGCGCGTTGTTCTGCTGCGCTTCTAAAATTTTATGTTGCTCGATCACCGTAGCACGCTCGCCCTCTTTCGCGCCGAAGCTGAAGATTCGACCAATGGCACCCAATGCACCACCCACCACCGCGCCATATTTAGTTGCACCCCAGCCTGTAAGTGCAGATGCAGACGCACCAACAAAGCCAGCCAATCCAATAGCAAGACCTATTGTCCCCATGCCCGCGAGAAGGGGAGCCATTGCAAGCCCTAATACAGCCGTCACACCAAAAGCAAAGGCTTTTGCAGTTGGGCCAGGGAGAGCAGTTGCCAAAGCCAACGGCGCGGCCAACACCCCAAAAACGCCAAGAGCAGGCAAAATCGATACGGCACCCAATGCAGCAGCACCGGCCGTTGCCACAGCACCAAACATAAATGCAAGACCAGCACCCCACTTCGCCCCAGTCAGCGCGCCGCTGCCAGCGCCGCCGCCAACATGCACGATGCCGCGCCCTGCAAATCGGGCTGCTTTTCCTGCTCCATCTAAAAGACTATCAAAGAAAGCCATCTATCTATCCACCTTCTCGGTCGCTTGCGCTGTTTGGTTTGTTGGGTTGTACTGTTAATGCACTGTTAATGTTTGTTCTTTTTTACTATTATCGAGGCCACTAATCATCGCTAGCATTGCATCACCTTGCGCATCTAATTTAATATCTCTCATACCGCTTTTGTTTAAAGTTGTGCCCAAAGCAGTTGCTTGATTTTTAGGATTCATCCCATCAATCACGGCATTGCTCATTTCCTCTTTAACCTTTTGGGCAAGTATGGAATCTTTTGCAGCATCTCTTTCTACCAACTGAGTTTGCAACTCCACCAGCTTTGTTTGTAAATCTGCTGGGAAGGCCTCAAATGCAGTAAATTCTTTTTTAATCGCTTCCACAATCGCAGGGTCAAATTTCTGTGATTCATTCGCCGCCACGGTAGGAGCTGTTTCAATCGCGTTAGGTACCACAGGTTTTGTAGCCGAGAAATTCACCACCGCCGCAAGCTTTTTTGCTTTCGCGTCGCGTACTTTTAAAAGGCGCTGTCTAGCTGCATCGGTTGCTTGCTTCATAATTGTTTCTTGTAGCTTTGGATCCGCACCCATAATCACATCAGCATCTGCCATACTGAGTTTGGTAAAATCTTCTGACTTCATTGCTGGCAAGGGATTAGCAAGAATTACACCTTCTAGCGTTGCTTGCGCTTTTAATTCTGCAATGCGTGCGTCAATCGCTTTCACGCCTTCTGCATCAGGGCCGTAATTAGCTTTAAAGCATTCCAAAGCACTGAGTTGAAATTCCAGCTTTTCTTTAGGCGTTTGCAGCACTTCAATTTTAGAATCAAAAGTGAGCTGGCGATCTGTATCATTCACCAGCACCACAGATTTTTCTTGTTCCTTAAAGTTAGGCTCAGTCGTTGCTTCTGTTGTGTGAGCAGGTACAGCTGCTTCAGGTGCTTTTTCAGCATCTGTTTTTTGAGTCGCTGCCACTCCGGTGACTTTGCCATTTTTAGGCAAAGTACGCGTTGCAACGCCATTTTCTGTTGCTTTATCAGCACCAAGCTGTGCTGCCTTTTTGAGCATCTCCATTGCATTATCGCGCACATCTACCTTATGACCTGCGCCAGTAAAACGACGCACTAAATCGCCCAACCCTTTTGCGTTGCGCCCCAACCAAGTGTCTTTGCCCATAGACTCGCCAGCCCAATCAGCAACACTACCAATACCATCACCAATTTTGTGACCGAAGAAGAAACCACCAAGCATACCCAAAAGCCCAGTGACAACACCAGTAGTCGCAAATCCCAAAATCCGCGCAGGACCCTTGCCAAAGGCTTTTGAGCCAAAAGCCATCCCCGCTACAAAACCGCCAAAGCCAAGCAGAGTTCTGTTTCCAATTGCTTTTACGCCCTGCGTGACTTCGTCTTTACCTGTCAGATAAGCTGAGTTATTTGTTGCAAGCTTACTCATCGCTGCTTCATAAGCTGGCTGAGTCATCTCACCCGCACTGAATTGGTAACCCATTTTCGCTGCCTGATGCAGGGCGTTCTCCGCTCTGTTAAACTCACCACCCGCGCTACGTATGCTCCCAGTGATAAAGCCTCCCTTATTCACGCCGCATTTTTCAAACAAAAATGAACGGTTAGCAAGATAGGCAGCATCCAGAAACTCGCTGGGAGCCTTGTAGGCATTATCAACAACAGGAGCTTGTGTAGTAGTACCAGCAGCTTCAACCATAATCGTACCTTTTTTATCTTTCTGCCCATATGGAGCAAATCTGTTCTATCTCACCTTGCATACTACCGAAAATGCCTAACCCCCTCAAGTTAAGGTTTTGTGACAGTCTTTTTATTGCACTTTTTGCATTGGGGAATCCTCCCCAAACCCCACGCTTCGTGCCTCGCACTTGCTCGGTTAAGCAACCTCTGCTCTTGCCTTCTGCGATAGCATCCGCTACCAATTCTCTCATGAAAATACTTGTTTGTGTGAAGCGCGTTGTCGATTACAACGTAAAAGTTCGTGTAAAATCAGATGGTTCTGGCGTGGAGCTGGCCAATGTGAAAATGAGCATGAACCCGTTCGACGAGATCGCGGTGGAAGAAGCCGTGCGCCTGAAAGAAAAAGGCGTGGCGACGGAAGTCGTCGTTTTAAGCCTTGGTGACGATAAATCGCAGGAGGTGATCCGCTCTGCCATAGCCGTCGGAGCGGATCGCGGGGTGCATATTGCGGTGGACGGTATCATTGAACCGCTGATTGTCGCCAAAGCGATCCACAAAATTGTGGAGAAAGAACAACCTAGTATCGTCCTACTCGGCAAACAAGCGATTGACGATGATGCAAATCAAACAGGGCAGATGCTCGCGGCGCTGCTAGGCTGGCCGCAAGGCACTTTTGCCTCTGAAGTCGTGGTGGCGGATGGCAAAGCGCGGGTAACACGCGAGGTGGACGGCGGGTTAGCGGTGCATGATTTAACGCTCCCCGCCATCATCACCACCGATTTACGCCTCAACGAGCCACGTTATGCCAAACTGCCCGACATCATGAAAGCGCGCAGCAAACCGCTAGAGAAAATCGCGCTGGCGGATCTGGGCATTGAAAACACACCTCGCCTGCAAGTGTTGAAGGTAGAAGAACCGCCCAAACGCAGCGGCGGCATCAAGGTGAAATCCGTGGACGAGTTGATCGACAAACTCCGTAATGTGGCGAAGGTGATATAAAATGGCCGTTCTCGTTATTGCTGAACATGATAATATCAAACTCGCCCCTGCAACGCTGACCACGGTGGCAGCGGCAACGCAAATCGGCGGTGAGGTGCATATTTTGCTTGCGGGCAAAGACTGCGCTTCCGTCATTTCCGCCTGCACCGCTATTCAGGGCGTAAGTAAGGTAGTTCACGCAGATGGCTTTGGTTATGGCGTGTTGCTGGCAGAATTGCTGGGAAAACTCATTAAATCCGTTGTCGATGGCGGCGGATATACGCACATTCTCGCCCCAGCGGATACTTTTGGCAAAGACATGCTCCCGCGTGCGGCAGCATTGTGTGATGCGCAACAGATTTCTGACATTATCGCGGTGGTGGATACAACGACGTTCAAACGCCCTATTTATGCGGGCAATGCGATTGAAACCGTCAAAAGCAATCAGCCCTTACACTTTATTACCGTGCGCCCCACCGCCTTCGACAAAGCCCCTGCAATGGGCGGCAGCGCAGAGATTCAATTTATTGATCCCGCTGGCGGCGACCCAAATGTGAAATTCGTAGAACTGCAAGCGACCAAATCTGAACGCCCTGAGCTTTCAGCTGCTTCGATTGTCGTATCAGGTGGCCGAGGTTTGGGTTCTGGCGAGAAATATCGCGAAGTGTTAGAACCACTGGCAGACAAACTCGGCGCGGCACTCGGGGCATCGCGTGCGGCGGTGGATGCAGGTTATGTGCCTAATGATTATCAAGTGGGGCAGACTGGCAAAGTGGTTGCACCCTCTTTATATATTGCCGTGGGAATTTCAGGCGCCATCCAACATCTCGCAGGGATGAAGGAAAGCAAAACCATCGTTGCCATCAATAAAGACGAAAACGCGCCGATTTTTGAGGTAGCCGATTATGGCCTCGTGGCGGATTTGTTTGACGCCGTGCCAGAGCTGACCGCAAAGCTGTGAAACTCGCCCTTGCCCAAGCCAATTTTACCGTAGGCGATATTGCTGGCAATACCGCGAAGATCAAAACGCTCTGGCAACAAGCCGAATCACAAGGCGCGGATCTCGTTATCTTCCCTGAAATGACGATCACGGGTTATCCTGTGGAAGATCTCGCACTAGTGCCTGCCTTCCGCTCCGCTTCCATGGCGGCACTCGAAGATCTCAAAACATTTTCCACCTCGCTAAAATCCGCCGCCATCATCGGTGGCATGGGCGAAGCCAGAAAGCGCGGCACCAATAATTTATATGTGCTGGAAGCAGGAAAACTGCTGCACGAACAAGCTAAAGTCGCGCTACCAAATTATGGCGTGTTTGACGAAAAACGTCATTTCCGTTCAGGAAAATTACCTGCACCGCTGCATTGGCGCGGCATCCGCCTCGGCCTGATGATCTGCGAAGATCACTGGCAGTCCTACTTTTCCGAACACCTCGCCAAGCAAGGAGTGGATTTATTTATCGCCATCAATGGCAGCCCGTTTGAAACCAGCAAAACCGCTCGCCGCCACGAAGTCGGCAAACGCGTTGTCACTACTCACCACGCACCGCTCATCTATGTCAATATGATCGCGGGGCAAGACGAAGTAGTGATGGAAGGCGCCTCTTATGTGATGGATGCTGCGGGCGACATCCTTCATCAGCTCCCTTCGTTTGAAGAATCGCTGACGCTGGTTGAATACCCCCTCAAAACACCCGCCACTCGCCACTCACCACTCGCCACTCACGAAAAACTCTACCGCGCCATGCAACTTGGCCTGCATGATTATGTAAAAAAATCAGGCTTTACAGATGTCGTGATTGGCCTTTCTGGCGGCATAGATTCGGCGCTAACTGCGGCAATCGCAGTAGATGCGCTGGGTAAGGAACATGTCCATCTCGTCTATCTCCCCTCGCCTTATTCTTCCGAAAAAAGCAGTGAAGACGCTGCCGAATGCGCGCATTTATTGGGTGTTGAACTCCAGACGATACCTATTGCGCCGATGATACAGGTGATGGAGGAATCTCTCGCGCCTCTCTTTTTAGGTCGTGCACCAGACATTACAGAAGAAAACATCCAATCGCGCATTCGCGGCAATCTGCTCATGGCACTCTCCAATAAATTTGGCTGGATGCTCATCACCACGGGCAATAAATCCGAAATGGCAACAGGTTATGCCACGCTCTACGGCGATATGTGCGGCGGCTATAATCCACTGAAAGACTTATATAAAACAGACGTTTTTGCAGTAAGCCGCTGGCGTAACACGCAAAGCCCCGTGATGCCAGAACGCGTAATCACCAAACCACCAAGTGCCGAACTTCGCCCGAATCAGACCGATCAAGACAGCCTGCCACCTTACGATATTTTGGATGCGATTTTGGAAAGGTTGATTGAACAGCATCAATCTCCCGCTGAAATCATCGCCGCTGGTTTTGATTCCGTCACCGTCAATAAAGTTGCTACCTTACTCCACCGCGCCGAATACAAACGCCGCCAAGCCGCCCTTGGTGCCAAACTCACCCCCACTGCCTTCGGTCGCGATTGGCGGATGCCATTGGTGAATCAGTTTAAAGGTTAAGCTGCCAAACCCTTCGTCAAAAATTGCGTCAAGCGCCGCGAGAAAGCAGCGGGGTCGGTGATCTCCTCGCCTTCAATAATCCGCGCTTGGTCGAGCAGCAGCCATGCCATATCCTCCACTTCCGCCGACCGCGTCTTAGTGGCAAGCGCCGTAATCACGGGATGATCGGGGTTGATCTCCAGAATTTTAGCATAGGCAGTATTGGGCAATTGCTTGTTTTCGCGCATAAAACGCTCCATGCGAATATCCATATCGCCCTCGCCCACCGCCAAGCACACTGGGCTTTCCGCCAATTTATGCGTAGTACGCACATCGCGCACTTGATCGCCCAGAATATCCTTCAGCATTGTCACTAATGCTTCCATTCCTGCCACTTCTGGCGTTTCTTCTTTGGCTTTCAACTCCGCTTTGGTGACGGATTTCAGCGCCTTGCCTTTATAATCCTGCACCACATTCACCCAAAAATCATCCACATGATCGGCAAATAACAACACCTCAATGCCTTGTTTGCGGAAACCTTCCAGCTGCGGATGATTCCGCAGAGTTTCTAGCCGATCGCCAAGCAGGAAATAAATCCCCTCTTGCTCAGGCTTCATCCGCTCCACATAGGCATCCATCGAAGTCGTGCCTTCCTGAGCGCTGCTGTGGAACTGACAAACTTCCAGAATTTTCTCCTTCGGAGTCGTCCCTTCGCACAGCCCTTCTTTCAGCACCGCGCCAAAGTTCTGCCAGAAAGTCGCATATTCCTCTGGCGCTTTTGCCATTTTCTTTTTCAGCTCACCGAGGACTTTTGTCGTCACCGATTCACTGATTTTTTCAATCAACGGATTGTGCTGCAATGTCTCGCGGCTGATGTTGAGTGGCAGATCTTCCGAATCCACCACGCCTTGCACAAAGCGCAAATAGGCAGGCACCAAATTCGCCTCTTCCGTAATAAACACGCGTTTTACATACAATTTCACACGGCGACGACGCTCCGGCGTAAACAAATCAAACGGCTTGCGCGAGGGAATAAATAGCAGGTTTGTATAACTTGTTTTCCCTTCCATTTTATTATGCAAGGTCATCCACGGCTCGTCCACCTGATGCGCGACATGGTGATAAAATTCCTTATATTGCTCCGCAGTCACTTCGCCCGCAGGCCTTGCCCAGAGCGCCCCTGCAGTGTTCAACTGCCCATCTTCTCCAAAAATGGGGAAACTGATATGGTCGGAATAGGTTTGCACAATGAAGCTGATTTTGTGCTTATCTGCATAGATTTTATCTTCCTTACGCAGATGCAAGGTGATCTCCGTGCCGCGTGTAAATTCCTCCGCCAACGGCGATACGGTATATTCCCCCTCGCCTGCTGATTCCCATTGCCATGCTTGGCTTTCGCCCGCCTTGCGGCTTTTCACCACCACCTTATCCGCCACCATAAAGCTCGAATAAAAGCCAACGCCGAATTGGCCGATAAGGGAGGCATCTTTCTTGTCACCCAGTTGTTGCAAAAATTCTTCCGTACCCGATTTTGCAATCGTGCCCAGATTCGCAATCAAATCGTCGTGGCTCATTCCCACACCATTATCGCGGATGGTCAAGGTGCGCGCTTTCTCGTCGCCCATAATGCTGATTTTTAGCTCGGCATCGTCGCCCAACACCGCCGCATCCGTCACCGCCATATAGCGCAATTTGTCGCAAGCATCCGAAGCATTCGATACCAGCTCGCGCAGAAAAATATCCTTATTGGTGTAAAGCGAATGAATCATCAACTTCAGCACTTTAGCAATTTCAGCGCTAAAAGCGTAGGTTTTGGGAGCTTCGAGTGTTTCGGTGGTCATAGTGGTTCCTCAATGTTTCGTCATTGCGAGGAGTACAGCGATGCGGCAATCCGCGCACTTGAGAGAGGCAGGATTGGTGGCTTACGCTCGCAATGACGGTTAGCGTCTGAGATGGATATGGGTAAGAAAGTCAGGATTTCAAGATGTCACAAACATCCTCATCCCAACGCCTTCACCAGCAGCTCATTCACCGCCGCTGGATTAGCTTTACCGCCACTGGCTTTCATTACCTGCCCAACAAAGAAGCCGAATAACTTCTCCTGCCCACCTTTATAGGCGGCGACTTTATCGGCATTGGTAGCCAGCACTTCGGCGATGGCTTTTTCGATCGCGCCGGTGTCAGTGACTTGTTTCAGGCCTTCTTCTTCCACAATCGTGGCCGCGTCTTTGCCGCTCTCGAACATTTTATCCAGCACTTCTTTAGCGATTTTTCCGTTGATGGTGTTGTCGGAAATTAGCTTGAGTAGCCCTGACATTTTATCGGGTGTGATGGGCGAGGTTTCGATCGTCGCTTCGATTTTGTTCAGCCGACCAAATAGCTCCGCAGTGATCCAATTCGCCGCAAGTTTCGCATCGTTATCATTCGCCACTTTTTCAAAATATTCCGCCACGGCTTTGTCGGAAACCAACACGCTCGCGTCGTAAGGCGAGAGGCCGAGTTTATCGATGTAACGGTGTTTTTTATCGTCAGGTAATTCCGGTAAAGTCGCTTTGATTTTTGCCACAAACTCTTCTGAAAACTCCAAAGGGGGTAAATCAGGATCAGGGAAATAGCGGTAATCGTGCGCTTCTTCTTTACTGCGCATCGCCCGTGTTTCGTTTTTTACTGAATCATATAAGCGCGTTTGCTGCACCACGGTTCCGCCCGCTTCAAGCAGCGCGACTTGACGCTCTGCCTCAAACTCAATCGCCTTCTGCACGAATTTAACCGAGTTCACGTTTTTGATTTCGCAGCGTGTGCCTAATTCCTGCACGCCCACACGGCGCACGGATACGTTAGCATCGCAACGCATCGAGCCTTTGTCCATGTCGCCGTCGCACGTGCCCAAATACCGCACAATCGCACGAAGTTTGCGCAAATAGAGCGCTGCTTCTTCGGGGGTGCGAAGATCAGGCTCGCTCACAATTTCTATCAGCGCAATGCCTGCCCGATTGAGATCGATAAAGGTGAATTCGGGCGAATGTTCGTGCATCGACTTCCCTGCATCCTGCTCCAAATGCAAGCGCGTGATGCCGATTATGCGCGTCGAACCATCGGGCATGTCCAGTTCAATTTCACCGTTGCCGACGATGGGATCAAGAAATTGCGAAATCTGATAACCCTGCGGCAGATCCGCATAAAAATAATTTTTACGATCAAATACCGAGCGGCGGTTAATTTGCGCTTTAAGGCCAAGCCCTGTACGCACGGCTTGCTCCACCGCAAACTCGTTGATTACTGGCAACATCCCTGGCATCGCCGCATCCACAAAGCTAACATTTTGATTAGGCTCCGCGCCAAATTCTGTCGAAGCACCAGAAAACAGCTTCGATTTGGTGGAAATCTGCGCGTGGACTTCCAGCCCCACAACAATTTCCCAATCGCCCGTATTGCCTTTGATGATGTAGCTCACGATTTATTCTCCTACTTTTTTCACTCAGTCTTCTAGAATACTATAAACTTTTAGGCAACATGTTGATATAGTGCCTTCAATCCTAAAACCGAAGGAAAGATTGTATTATAAATCCCGCACATTCAACCCTTAAGTGCACAATCTGAGGATGAGTTAGGCGAGATGAGGTTATCGAAGATTTCTTATAAAGACTAACAACAATGCCGGAGGCTTACCACCGACTCCACAAACCATGGCAGATCCAAACCCAAAAGAGCTTTTTTTTTGGGGTGGTCTGAGTATATTAGCATTATGGTCAACACTCTTACTCAAATTTGCACCCAAAAACGCGAACATATTGCCACTCAGAAACAAAAAGTGAGCGAGCAGGAATTACTGCGCCGCGCACAGCAAACAACATTACCACGTGGATTTGCACAAGCTCTTCGTTTGGATTTTGCAAATAAGCAAAGCGAAGCAAGAGGGGATATCCCCCAACCCAAAATAATCGCCGAAATTAAAAAAGCTTCCCCCAGCGTTGGCCTCATCCGTGCGGATTTTGATCCCGCCACACTCGCCAAAGCCTATCAGGCAGGCGGTGCCACCTGCCTCTCCGTGCTTACCGATACCCCGTATTTTCAGGGGGAAGATGAGTTTTTAATCCAAGCACGAGCGGCTTGCACTCTTCCCGTTTTGCGCAAAGATTTTATGCTCGATCCCTATCAAGTGCTGGAAGCGCGAGCCATGGGTGCGGATTGTATTTTGCTCATTCTTGCCGCGCTAGAGGATACTCAGGCCGCCGAACTGGAATCCCTTGCTCAGGAATTGGGAATCGATGTGTTGCTCGAAGTACATGACGAGGCAGAACTAGAACGTGCGTTGAAATTACAAAGCCCACTCATCGGCATCAATAATCGCAATCTTAAAACGCTGGAAGTGAATCTCAACACTTCCGAAAAACTTGCTCCCCTTGTGCCCGCTGGAAAAACAATCATCTGCGAATCAGGCATCAAAACCGCTGCTGATATTGCACGAATGCAAGCCTTTAATATTCATGCTTTCCTCGTCGGTGAATCGCTGATGCGCGAGGCGGATGTGACAATAGCAACCCAAAAACTACTGCGCCATGCTTAAGTTTCTTGCAACCTTGCTCTTGTTATTCTTTGCACTCACACTACAAGCGGCACCTGCTTGCCGTGGCAAAACTCCTGTTGATTATCAACCCATCGCCACGCGCTATCAAACAGGGTTATTATTTAAAGTAGGAAAATGCGGCGAGGCTCCCAGCTTTATTTT
>JBILIE010000015.1:0-13113 GCA_044350115.1 Rickettsiales bacterium | reverse complement strand
CATACTGGCAATCTTGTTGGCGACTTCTTCAAGAATTTTCTGTCCACCCAAGCTGCCATTGAAGGCATTGATGAGCTTGGCATAGGCGTCGAGCAGGCCTGCTACTGCTGTCGGATCGCTACCCGCGGAGAGCACGCCGCCTGGGGGGCAACCCACCAGCAAGCCAAGTACGCCGCATTTAATGGAGCCGCCACAACCTCCACAACCCCCACAGCAGCTTCCGCCGCTCGATGAGCTGGAACTGGAAGAGCTAGAGCCGCTTGCAGGACATGCAGCATCAGAAGGAAATTTCATGCAGCACTGGCCTAGCTCTGCATCCGTTGCTGCGGAGCCACACATGCTCGCCCCTGCGCCAGTGGAAGACGACGAGCTGCCGCTTGAACTGCCTGTTCCACAGCCTGTTCCACTTACGGTTGTTGGACAAGGGCAGGCAGGGTCGCTGGGATTGGTAGTGCAGCATTGTTTGTAATCTGTTGCGGGCACTGAGGCGCAGGCGCTAACCCCTGCGCCGCTAGAAGAGCTAGAGCTAGAGCTAGAGCTAGAGCTAGAGCTAGAGCTAGAAGAAGAACTGCCAGGCGAGCCGCAAGTGTAGTGCAGCGAGCAATTCAACGGCAAATTATTATAAATCTGACAACAAATGGGGAAGCTCGCATTGCAGGTAAGGCTGCAATAGCCGCCAGTGCCCGCACCAGACGAGCTAGAAGAGGAAGAGCTGGAGGATGAGCTGGAAGAGGAAGAAGAGCTGCTCGAGGAGCTACTGCTGCTAGAGCTAGATGAAGAAGACGATGACGATGACGACGATGAAGCGCTGCAAGAATTGGTCTGGTCACAACTCGGCAAGCTCGCTGCAGCACCTAAGCTGCTACCAAGGCTGCCAGTGAGGCCGCCAAGCGTTGGGTTTTGCGCGGCTCCGCTGGAAGTTGCCCCCGCTGCGCTGGCTTGGTTATTAGCGTGCGCTATGAGATCGTCAAAGCTAGGCATAGCAGGAGCGCTTTGTGCAAACACACTGCCAGAAAACAACATTACACTACATAAGGTAACCAAAAACCGATTCATAAAGCGCCAAAAATGTAAAATAAATTAATACTAATTAACCTACAGCCTAGCAGCCAAAAGTTTCAAATTGATGAACAAAATCAACTTTTTTGTTACCGTTTGATGACGATTTTTGTTTTGGCGGATTATTTCTTTTCACGCAAAAACGGTAAGGCGAATTCTTGAATATGCGTGACTTGTTTAATCTCCAGCCCCAATTTTGTTTTGGGCAGCAGCGGCGTGAAGGCGCGCTTGAAGCCGAGTTTCTCCGCCTCTTTCAGCCTTCCATCCGCACGCGAGACGCGACGGATTTCGCCGGAAAGGCCGAGTTCGCCGAAATAGACGGCGTCGATGGGCGTGGGGGTGTCGTTCATGGCGGAGAGCAGCGCGGCGGCGACGGCTAAATCGGCGGCAGGTTCGTTGATACGCATACCGCCTGCGACACTCAAATAAACCTCTTTATCGTGCATCCGAATCCCGCAGCGGGTTTCCAGCACGGCCAGCAGCATCGCTAATCGGCCTGTATCCCAGCCGACCACGGCGCGGCGCGGGGTGGCCATCATGCTGGGGGCGATGAGTGCCTGAATCTCTACCATCAGTGGGCGCGAGCCCTCCATCCCCGCGAATACCGCCGTGCCGCTCACCGGTGCAGGGCGTTCCGACAGAAACAGGGCGGAGGGGTTGGCGACTTCGCTGAGTCCCGTATCGCGCATTTCAAACACGCCGATTTCATCGGTGCCGCCGAAGCGGTTTTTGACGGCGCGGAGGATGCGGAATTCATGACCGCGCTCGCCCTCAAAATACAACACCGTATCCACCATATGCTCCAGCACGCGGGGGCCTGCGATATTGCCCTCCTTCGTGACATGGCCGACGAGGAACATGGCGGTATCGCGCTTTTTTGCCCAGCGGATGAGTTCGTTGGTGCAGGCACGGAGCTGGGTGACCGTACCCGGTGCTGCCTCGATATTATCGATATAGACGGTCTGGATGGAATCGATGATCACCAGATCGGGCTTTTCCGCCTCCAGCGTTGCCAGAATATCGCGTAAGTTGGTGACGGAGGCGAGCATCACTTGACTTTCGTTCAAGCCCAGCCGTCGTGCGCGCAGTTGAATTTGCCCCGTCGATTCCTCGCCGGAGAGATAGGCCACGCTCATGCCCTGCACCGCCATTTTCGCGGCCACTTGCAGCAGCAGCGTCGATTTACCAATCCCCGGATCCCCGCCGATGAGAATGGCCGAACCGGGCACTAAGCCACCGCCCAGCACCCTATCCAGCTCGTTCATCCCAATCGGTTTGCGCGGGGTGGTTTCGGCCTGACCGCTCAAACTCACCAGCTCGACACTGCGCCCACGGCCTTTGCCGAGGCCTTTGGGCGTTGCGCCCACGGCTTCTTCTTGGCTGATGGTGTTCCACTCGCCACAGGCCTCGCATTTGCCCACCCATCGGGTGGAAACATTACCGCAAGCGGAACAGATATAGGTGAGGGAGGATTTGGCCATTTCAGTTGTCAGTAGTCAGAGTTCAGAGTTCAGTGTAACAAGCATCTCTGATAACGGAACTCTGGACTCTAGTCACTGATTATGCGCATTGCCAAATTTATCGCTCATTCTGGTCTCTGCTCGCGCAGGGATGCTGAAAAACTCATTGCTGAAGGGCGGGTGACGCTTGATGGCATGACGCTCACCACTCCTGCGGTTCTGGTTGCGGAAGGGCAGGAAGTGCGTGTGAATGGTAAAATGCTGCAAACACAGCAAGCCACACGGTTATGGAAATTCCACAAACCTCGCGGTGTCATCACCAGTAAGCGCGACGAAAAAGACCGCCAGACGATTTATGATCTGTTGCCGAAAGAGATGCAGAATTTGCTCTATATCGGTCGGCTGGATTATAATTCGGAAGGACTGCTGCTGCTGACCAATGACGGCGCATTGAAGCGTGAATGGGAGCTGCCGAGCACGGGGCTGGAACGCAGTTACCGCGTGCGTATTCTCGCTCGCCCACATGACGATACTTTGGCGCAAATCCGCAAAGGCGTGACGATTGAGGGTGTGAATTATCGCGCAATGAAAGTGGAGATTGAAGAATCTCAAGGCCGAAACTTTTGGCTGAAGGTGACGCTTACCGAAGGCAAAAACCGCGAGATTCGCACGGTGTTCGAACATTTCGGGCATCAGGTGAGCCGCCTGATTCGCACCCATTACGGCAGTTACGCGCTCGATACCCTTGCGGCAGGAGCGGTCAAAGAGGTGTTTTACAAAAGATAACGGCGCGCATCGTCGCAATCGCGGGCGATTTGGGCGCGCAGGCTCGCTTCGCTTTCGAACTGTGCTTCGGGGCGGAGATAATGGAGTAGTTCTACCTTCACGGTTTTATCGTATAAATCGGGTGAGGCATCCAGCACATGTACTTCCAGCAGCGGCTTATCCAGCGGATACATCGGGCGGATGCCAAAATTGGCGACAGCGTTGTATGTTTTGGTTGGGGAATTCTCCCCCCCACTTCCCGAAGAATGGCCCACGGCTAACGCCGCCTCGCCTTGCTCGGATTGGCGCTTCGTATCAGAGGTCAATAAATGTAACCGCACGGCATAAATTCCATAAGCGGGATAAAACATCTTCCGCATTCCGATATTGGCGGTGGGGAAGCCCCATTGCCGCCCGCGCTGATCGCCGCGCTTCACTTTGCCTGTGATGGCATAAGGGCGGGTCAGCAATGCCGCGACTTCTTCCATTTTACCCGTCGCCAGCAATTCGCGGATGCGGGTGGAGGAGCATACTTCGCCGCCCGATTTTAAGCCTGTAATAGCGGTGTAGCGAAAGGCGTTCTTATCTGCATATTCTTGTAATAACGCTCGATTGCCGCTGCGATTGTGGCCAAAGCAGAAATCATCGCCAGTGATAATGCCTGCTACCTGCAATTGTTGCATCAGTATTTTTTCGATGAAATCCTGTGCGGAAGTTGCGGCAAAATCTTTGGTGAAGCGCTGCAAAAATACATGCTCCACCCCCGCTTCTTGCAGCAGCCGCATGCGTTCCGCCAGCGAAACAATCCTTAGAATTGGCAGGGTTGGATTAAATAATCGGCGGGGATGCGGCTCAAAAGTCATCACCGCTAGTGGCGCGTCCAATTCTTTCGCCAATGTTTTGGCGGCCTCTAACACGGCGCGATGACCGAGATGCAGCCCGTCAAAATTGCCCAGCGCCACTACGGTGCCTTGCGCCTCTGCGGGAAGATTGGAAAAATCACGCCAGAGTTTCATTTGCGCTCTGGAACCAATACGAGTGCCTCGCCATCGATGACTACTTTGTCGCCCACGAAGCATTGTGTCTTCAGCTTCACACGGCGTTTTTCGGGGAAAAGTTCTTCTACGGTTGCAGTCGCATACACCGTATCCCCCACATAGACAGGCGCCATGAATTTGAGTGATTGGCTGAGGTAAATACAGCCGGGTCCAGGCAGTTGATTTCCAACCACATTAGAGAGCAAACTCGCGGTGAGCATCCCATGCACAATGCAATGACCAAACATGGTCTGCTTGGCAAAGTCTTCGTTGAGATGCATGGGGTTGGTATCGCCTGACACGCCAGAGAAATTCCGCAGATCCGTCTCGGTGATGGTGCGGCTGGTGGTGGCTTTCATCCCAATGGTGAGTTCGGGGAAATCATAGCCGTAGAGTTCAGGATAGTTCATTTTAGCCTCGTGCAGCTAGGGTTTTATCCGCCTCTTCCTCTTTCGCTTCACCGAGCTTGAAGTAAATTAATACCGGAACGGAGATGTAAATCGAGGAATACGTCCCCGCGATGAGGCCGAAGAGAATCGCACCCGCAAAGCTACGCAGCACTTCGCCGCCCACAAGCACCAGTGCGAGTGAGGCGAGCATTACTGTGCAAGAGGTCATCAAAGTGCGCCCGAGATTCATGTTGATACTGCGGTTGAGCAATTCTTCTACGGGCATCTTTTTATATTTACGGCGCAGCTCGCGTACACGGTCGAACAACACTACGGAATCGTTGATCGAATAACCCAAAATGGTGAGCAATGCCGCAATCGCCGTGAGGCCGAATTCATAGCCCGAAAAGGCATAAAAACCCAATGTAAACACCAGATCATGCGCGAGTGCCAGTACGCCGCCAAGGCCAAATTGCCATTCAAAGCGGAACCAGACATAGGCCATAATCCCTAGTAAGGCGAGCACAAGCGAGATGATCCCGCCCTCGATGAGTTCCCGTCCGACTACGGGGCCGACATAATCGATTTTGCGATATTCTACTTTCACGCCTGCCGCAGCAAATTTTGCTTTGGCCTGCTCAATGAGTGCCGCTTGATCTGCGCCTTCTTCTAGACCCATGCGAATCATCACCTCATGCACATCGCCAAATAATTGCATCGACACTTCGCCGAATTCCTTTTCGGGCAGCAATGGGCGCAGTTTTCCCAAATCTGCGGGTTGCTCGGTGCGAACTTCCATCAGCACGCCGCCCGTAAAATCGATCCCCCAGTTAAAGCCATGTACGCCGATAAAAAACAGCGAGGCACAGACCATCGCGCCCGAAACAGCAAAGCCGAGCCAGCGTTTGCCCATGAAATCGAAGGAGGTTTCTTTGTCGAAAAAGCGGAACATAATTTTAGTTGCCAGAGTTTAGAGTTCAGAGTTCAGTAAATTTGTGATTGGTAATTAAAGATTTTCATCGCTAAATGCTAGTCCATAATCTCTGAACTCTGAACTCTGACTACTGAACTCTTTAAAATGCTCAAAGCCATCTCCACTATCGGCGGTTTTACGCTCATCTCGCGGCTTGCGGGGTTTGTGCGGGAGATGTTTATGGCGTCGTTTCTGGGGGCGGGTGCGGCGTCGGATGCGTTTTTTGTGGCGTTTAAGCTGCCAAACTTCCTGCGGCGGTTATTTGCGGAAGGGGCGTTTAATGCGGCCTTTGTGCCCCTTTTTGCGGGCACTTTAGAGCAGCAGGGTAACGAAAAAGCCAAGGAATTTGCCGAGCAGGTGTTTTCAGTATTGGTGATGATTCTGCTGGGTATTGTGATTCTGGCGGAAATTTTTATGCCTTATGTGGTCATGGCCTTTGCGGCAGGATTCCTTGATGAGCCTGCAAAATTTAACCTTGCCGTGTTGCTTTCGCGCATTACTTTTCCGTATATTCTGTTTATCTCGCTGCTGACGCTTTATGGCGGAATTCTGAATTCAATGCATCGCTTTGCGGCGGCGGCGGCCTCGCCGATTATTTTGAATATCTGCATGATTGCAGCGTTGTGGCTGGCACCGTCCGAAGCTATCAGCGCGCATTGGCTGTCTTTTGGTGTGTTGCTAGCGGGATTGCTGCAATTTATCTGGATGGCGGTGGGGTGTTATCGCGCAGGGATGTTGCCGCAGTGGCGCAGGCCGCGCATGACGGCTGAAGTCAAAAATCTGCTTAAAATTGCTGTGCCTGCGGCTTTCGGTGCAAGCGTCGCGCAAGTGAATTTGCTGATTGATGGTCAATTTGCCTCCACCATTCCCAATGCGCTGAGCTGGCTTTACTATGGCGACCGCCTGAATGAGCTGGTGATTGGCGTGATTGGCGTGGCGATTGGCACGGTCTTACTCCCGATGATTTCGCGCAGCATCAAAGCGGGGAATGAAGCGCAGGCGACCCAACAGATCAATCAGGCCAGTTTTTTCTGCCTCGCACTCGCCATTCCTGCGGCGGTGGGGCTGGGGGTGCTGGCGGAGCAGCTTATTCTCACGCTTTATCAGCACGGTCAGTTTACTGCGGAAGATACAGCGGCGGTGTATCCCACGCTCGTGGCGTACACTTGTGGCCTGCCTGCTTTTGTGATGATCAAAATTTTGAGTGCAGGATTCTATGCGCGGCACGATACGAGAACGCCCGTTAAAATCGGGTTGTTTTGTGTGGGGGTGAACCTTATTTGCAATTTCGTATTCATGCACTTTTTCGCGCATGTGGGGCTGGCAATGTCCTCCGCCGTTTCGGGCTGGGTGAACACGCTGCTGATGCTCTACCTGCTGCTTAAACGTGGGCATTATACGCCAAGCGATATTCTCAAACGCCAAGCGCTGCACATCGCGCTTGCTAGCATTGCGATGGGGTTGCTGCTATGGTTTGCTGCGCCGCAATTGCCTTGGGGCAGCTTCCACGAACAAATCGTAAGCTTAAGCGTGCTCATCGCCGCAGGGGGCGGGATGTATGCGATGCTGGTGTTGTGGCTGGGGGTGGTGAAGGTGAATGAAATTCGGAAGTTGCGGCGGAAACGCTAATTTTGTTCAAAAAAAATTAACTTTTTTGTGGCATTCTGTGCCTTATGCAAGATGCCCAAAAACTCCGTGAAGCAATAGCCAAGGCGATTAAAACCGCCGATAGCAGCTATTTTTTTGAGAACTATACCAAACAGGCCACGGCCGTACTCAAAGCATTAGAGCGCGAGGGGTTTGCTTTGCTGCCAGTCACGCCCGACGAAAAAATGATCAAGATCGGGCTGGATAACATCCCTTCAGGCCGCGTGAAGCCAGATAAATTGGTCGCGAATATTTACACCGCCATGGTCAAGTCGGCGATCTAGTTGCATCGCCTCTCGTGACACGGTAAACTCATTATTATGCTCAATTGCGATCGACGTGAATTATTACTGGGAGGCCTCGCTACTGCGGGAAGTTTGCTGCTTCCCAAACTCTGCCTCGCTGCCCGCGATCGCCATAAAGATGTTGAGGCGCGCACGCTTAGTTTTTATAACACCCATACGGGCAAACGCGGCACCTTCACCTATTGGGAAAAGGGCGAATATCTGACGATTGAGATGAAGGAGATTAATTATTTCCTGCGTGATTGGCGCGATAATACCGTGCATAAAATCGACGAATCTTTGCTCGATCAGCTCTATCTTTTGCATTACTTCACTGAATCTAACAAGCCTTTTGAGGTGATTTCGGGCTATCGCTCGCCCAAAACCAATGCCATGCTGTTTAAAAATACCGAAGGCGTGAAAAAAGACAGCTACCATATGCAAGGTCGTGCCATTGATATTCGCCTCGGCGATGTACGCCTTGCCAACCTACACAAAGCCGCACTGGATTTGAAGGCAGGCGGTGTGGGCTATTATCCGCAATCAAACTTTATTCATGTGGATAGCGGCGCGTTGCGCAAATGGGAGTTTAGGGGGTAGTTTTTACTTCTTCTACATCCACCATCGGGGCGCCCTCTAATTTAAAGTGTCGCAATAGATCATCCATTTTCTGGTGCAGCAGCTCTATCTCCAGTTCTTGCTTTAAATTCACATGATAATAATATTCCAGCTTAGCGCGGTCGATCTGACCCTCACGATTCTGGCTCATCATAATGACTGGCGCAGTGTAGGCCGCCTGAAACGATAATGCTAGATTCAGCAAAATAAAGGGGTAGGGATCCCAGTGCTGCACATAGGCGGTCACATTCAACATCAGCCACAACAATAGCAGGCAAGATTGAATAATCAGAAACCGCCACGAGCCCACCACCCGTGTGATATGATCCGCCATGCGCTGCCCTCGCGTTCGTTCCCCATCGTAGGAAGGGATGCTTTGCGACGGATTGAGGGTGCGCAAATCATTAATAAGCCTGATTTCTTCTACAGATAACCGCATTGCTGTTTCTCCCGAGGTTGAGTTATTCTTGCGCTAGTATTATGTAAAAGGCAAGTATCACACAGGCTTGCTTTTTGTGCGCACTACCGCTAAAGATGCCAACGCCTAGTTCATGATGCGGGTGTAGTTCAATGGTAGAACGGTAGCCTTCCAAGCTGCACACGCGGGTTCGATTCCCGCCACCCGCTCCAGCCTCCTGCGGCTATTAAGTATCCCTCAGACAACGCGGATGTGGAGGGAGTAACCCGCTAGTTTAATAAGGGTGGCGCGCCTTTGGCACGACGGTTCGATTCCCGCCACCCGCTCCATTTGCGGAATGTCAAAATTTAGCTGCTTACCCCGCCACCCGTGCCACGACCTCGTTCCCTAATGCTGAATAAGTGAGGCTCTCGAAGCAGAGTTCTTTGGCGAGTGCGATGCCGCGACCGTGGGGATGGTGGAGGCGTTCGGCGCTGCATTCCAGATAGGGCTGCCAGACGAAGCCCTGACCTTCATCGCGAATATAGAGTGTGAGGCCATGATCACTTTGCAGCAGATGGGTGTGGATTTGTTTGTGCTGATTTTGGGGCAAAGCAAGGCGGCGTAGCGCCTCCTGCCGCCAGTTGCCAGTATGCACCAGCGCCGTTTTTTCGTCGTAAGTGATGCCTAAATTGCCGTGTTCCAGTGCATTGAGCAGCAGCTCGTGCAGCCCCAGCCGCGCCAGTTTCGCATCGGGAAAATAGGTGGCGAGTGACTCGGCCACCTGATCGATTTCTTCCAAATACTGTATCTGATAGGATTGGTGCATGGGAGTATCTTCGCATTCTGCACCTAACGTAACATGAAAATGTCTGTCCTATTTTGAGGCGTAGCATTAACCCCAGATAAAATCGCCATGAGTGAGCGCCACATTGCCGTTAATCGTGAAGCTGAAACCGTGATCGTCGCCCACATAAGTGCGCCCCACATTGGAGTTAAATTCTATTTTCAGCAGGCCGTCTGTCACCCGAATGTCGGTCAGCCCTTTAAACCCAAGGCCTGTCAGATCGATTTTATCCTCGCCCTGCGTGAAATCCATGATGCGGTCTTTGCCTGCTTTTTCGCTATCACTGCGCGAGAGAAAGCGGAAGATATCGGCTCCCGCGCCGCCGGTGAGGATGTCTGACCCTGCACCGCCCACAAGGATGTCGTTGCCGCCCTGACCTTGCAGGGTGTCCGTTCCACCATGGCCAAAGAGCGTGTCGTTGTGTGCCGTTCCTGTAAGCGCATTTTTGCCTGCATCGCCGTTGGTGATGATATTGGCAGGAGCAGATTTAGCGAAGTTATGGTCACCCAGAATATAATCATCCAACAACGCCCCCGCATCTTTCGATTTGGCGATAATGGAAGTGACAAGTGCTTTGGTGGTAGCATCCACTGAAAGCTGGGCGAAGAGGCCGTTTGTGGCCTTATAGGCCGCCTCGCTGGAGCCTGTGTTGCTGAAATCAAAAAGTTTGCTGTTGGCAGTGACCTGCACATGGTTGTTTTGAAAAAGATTGTCATGTGCAAAAGAGCTGGTGTCGCTGCTTTGATTGGAAAATTTAAACACGCTGATCGAGTTTTCGCTGAAAATGGTGTTATTCGCAATCAGGTTGTTTTCTGCCACTTCATAGCCTGTGGTGCCATTGCCCAAAATAAATGCTGCTTTTAGGGGGTTGATGATGATGTTGCCCGTGACCTCGGTATGATCGCCCATAATCCGGATGGGACGGGTGTTAATCAATATATTATCAGTAATTTCGTTATGCCCGCCATTACGCACCGTGGGCGCCGCATCCATATTCGCAAACACATTGCCCGTCACATGGGTGCCGCCGACTTTCATCGAAATCACCTCTACATCGCCATTGGTTTTGTTGAATATGTTGCCTTTGATGAGAGTGTTAAGCTCAAGATCATTGCCTGTGTACCAGCCGCCGCCTGGGCCTGCGACCTGAATACACTCCTGTCCATTATTGCTCAGGCGCACAATATCGTGGAAGTTGTTATTTTCGATCACCGTATTATAGGGCTGATCTTTGCTGGTGAATTCGCCAGAGCGTACTTTGATGCTCATCGAAATCGATCCCTCAAAATCATTCCCGACAATATGAGTATCCTGTGCGGAAGGCGCAACGAATACGATGGTGGATTGTGTGCTGCTCACATTGCCCGCCCCCACAAAATGATTACCCTCCAGCGTGACGTTATCGCCCATAATTCGGACACTATCGGCGCCTGTGCCTTTGAATGTAAAACCTTCCAGCGTGGCATGGTTGCCGTTAATATCAATACGGGTTGCTCCGGTGAAAGTAACGCCGCCCTCTGTTTCGGGGCGAATCGTGATGTTGTTTAAATGGCTGGGCAACGTAATCCGTGCCGCATCATAAGTGCCGTTTTTAAGGATAATCGTCGAACCAGAAGTAATCGTGTTGAAGAATGCAGCGTTAAGCGTGAGGGCGCCAGAGGCGGGAGGGGTCACGGTAATAATGCTCATAAAATGGCTCCTAGACAATGTGAGTAGCGTGAAACGAAATGAGGGGTTAGCTTTTTTTAACTCTCCATTTGTTTTTACGCCCCGAAGTCTTAAGAGCTGGTTAATTTTGCCTGCCAAAAATCACTTTTTATTGTTATTTATCATTTGGTTATTGATTAAAATGTAAGCTGTTTTTGTGTAAAATTTTAGGTAATTATGAGGTATCTCCTCGGGTACGAGAATGGTGGTAGGTTGTGAGTAAAGAAAGGAGTCGCCCTCGTTAGCTAGGCCGCTTTGATATTAACGGCATTTGGCTCGCTCACATGCAGCACATCGTAAGTCTGGATGCAGTCTGAGCCTAATTTAGGAGCGCTCGCCGCATTCAACCAGAGATGATAGCGGATAATTTCCCAGCGATCAGGATCAATCGCGGTGAGGTGATAGTATAAATTTTCGTCCTTCAGCATTTCCTGTTGCGAAGCCTGTTCGGCTTTAAGCAACGACTCAATATCCTGACCAGCAGGGATAGCGTCAATCTCGCGAATCGCATGGGTAGGGCGCAGATTGCGATTGCCGTAAGCCTGGTCCACCACCACCCAGTTACGCACGCGGGGGCGCTTGAAACTTTCCATCACGCCACGAAAAAGCTGATCGAGCAGAAATTGCCGCGCTTGCGCCATATTCTGCCACACATAAAACGGCGCATAGAGCTTGTCTTTAGCGTTATACAGAAACGCTTTATGTAACAGGCCATCGAGATCGTCGAATAATTTGCTGCGTTGCTCCACGCGCTGGGTGATCAGCTTGTCGTCATAATCCGCAGGCAGCGGTATAGAATATTGCATCGCCAGCATATCGGCAGTCTTCCTAAGTTTGCGGGAGAGCCAGTGTAAGAAAAAAAGCCTCTACTTAGCAAGGATAAAAGTTAAGGAGCGCTTACTTTTTACGCTCAATCCGTGCCATTTGCCTGAGCGCCGCGCGGATTTTGAGGTCGAGCATCTTGCGGCCATAGACAGCGGAAGCCTTGGTGGCTGAACCGTTGCCACCGCTTTTGTCTTCGCCGACACTGTCTTTTATCTTGTCGCGGCGCACGCCCTGCGGATGTGCCACCAGCATTTCCGACGTATCACGAATCCCCACATGTCCGCCAATTTGCGCTTCGGTGAATCCCTCATTTTTTAGCCAAGCGACTTGGCCGTTAAACGTTGCATCATAATATTCATTCAACGTCGCCAGCGTCACGCCGTCTTGCGCGAAATCTTCGGCGCACTCTTCCACCACTTCTGCTTGCGGGGGCTGGTTACCATAGCTGTCGCCTATGAAATAAATCCGCTTAAACCCGCTGCGTTTGAGGCTTTCTGCTGTATCCGTCAGCAAGGCTTCAAACGTATCGTCAGAAAGTGAGATCGTTCCGGGGAACATCTGATGCGGCTGCTCTGGCACATAATCAATGATGGGCGCAATCAGCGTATTGCCTTGTTTTTTTGCAATCTGCTCGGACGTATATTGCACCACATAATGATGCTTGCCCAGCACCACATGGTTGCCATTCTGCTCCGTTCCCGCCGTGGGCACCAGAATACGCGTATAGCCCGATTCGATCGCCTGCTTCACCTCTGGCCATGTCAGATCCGCAATAAACAACGAGGGCGGCTTATACGCCGCATGAGCAGGCGCACTAAGAATGAGCAGCAGGAGGAGCAGTTTTTTCATAACTCTCCTTATGCACTATTTTTCTGATTCGCCGCCAGCATTTTATGAACGGCAGCAGATAGAGCGCTTTCACGCTATTATATTCCATCGTTTCTGCGCCAATTCCCAGCGTGAATTCTTCTTTTTCCACAGGCACATAATGGCATTTAAACATCCAATCCCAAATGCCGAGCACAAAGCCGAAATTTCTGTCCCAGTGCCGCTGCTCGCTGGAATGATGAATCTGATGCTGTGCGGGGCTGATGAAAATTTTGCC
>JBILIE010000262.1:0-2614 GCA_044350115.1 Rickettsiales bacterium | reverse complement strand
TGCAAATGGAAGGGCTTGACGATGTAATCTTCCGCACCCAGTTGCAGTCCCTGAACGCGGTGTTCAGGATCGCTCATCGCTGTTAAAAACAACATTACGGTGGGGGAGGATTGCAATAATTCTGCCACCTGAAATCCCGTACCATCGGGCAAATTTACATCCAGCAACGCCACGTCAAAAGGGTAGAGTTTCAGCGCGTCACGCGCCTCGGCGCAAGTCTGCGCCCATGTCACCGCATAGCCCGCACCTTCGAGCAAGTCGGACAACGTCGCTCCGATATTTTGTTCGTCTTCGAGCAGCAATAACTTATGCATTTGCCTCGCCTTGCTCGGTTGTCGCCTTAAAAATAAGGGTGACGGTGAAGCCGTTCTCGTTCGCGAAATCTGCGCTACCACCCATTTGCTTCATCAGCGACTCAATCAAATACAGCCCCACGCCTGTGCCTTTGGAGTCTTTTCCCTTAGCAAATAATTGCCCGAATTTTTTGGTGTTATCACAACCCTTGCCGTTATCGCAAAACACAAGCTTTACATAGGGGGGGTACTCCCCCGATCTACGCTCTCCCCCTCGGCTTTCGCCACCTCGCCTTGCTCGGTTGGAGCTAACATTGTATGTGGAGATCGTAAGCGAAGTCGCCTTGCCATGAATCTGCGCATTCTCGATGATGTTGCGGAAGATAATTTTGATCGCATGATCATCGCCCAGCACCTTGCCTGCGGGCTTACCTTCAATGGTAATAATAGGACAAGGCGCGGCTTGTCGCCAGATTTCAGCAAGATCAACACTCATGGATGTGAGCTTTTTTCCGCTCTCACTTCGCGCCAGCTCCAACCCGCGATCCAACTGCATTTCAAAACGTGTGAGATCCTCCTCTAAACGAGAAAGATATTTTTCCTGATTCCTGATTCCTGATTCCTGATTCAAAAGTGCCGTGACCTGCAACCGCACCCCCGCCAGCGGCGTACGCAATTCATGCGCCATGGAGGCAAAAAAGCTCTGCAATGCACGCGTTCTGCGGATATCGCGCACCGCCAGCCAGAACGAAAATAACGAACTCGCCAGCACCAGCACCACCAGCGTCACCGCCTCGCCCGTGACCATACGGATCATTTGATTGCCGTCATACATGGGGATATAGCTCGCGTCGTGCATTACCAATTCGCCCTCAAGCGAGCTGATATACTGAGTTTTATCCACCAGCAACCACCCCCACCAGATGATGATGGCCAGCACCAGCACCACCCGCAACGCCTCAAACGCAATCAATGCGCGAGTGCGAAACAACGGGCTTTTAATGGGGCAAGCGCCATTCTTCAACGCGATGCGTGGGCGGATAAACCGAGCAAGGCGAGGCGCGAGGCGTGGGGTTTGGGGAGGATTCCCCAACGGAGATAAACTAGGCATAAAGTGCTTTTAACACATCTTTGAATGCCTCCGCCAGCCCTGCATTGACCTCTGCCGTATGCACCGTGGCCATGAAGCCTACCTCGAACCCGCTGGGGGCGAGGTAATAGCCGCGATCGAGCAAGCCGTGGAAAATTTTGGCGAAATGCGCTTTGTGATCGGCAGGGATGTCTTCGATGCGGCGGATGATGCCATCTGACGTATTAATCTCCCCGCAAATCATCCAGAATTTGGAGCCATGCGATTGCACCGTAATCGGGAAAGGCGCGGCCTTGCCGATGTCTTCCATCTGTTTGCCTAAATCCTGCGTGGCTTTTTCAAGCGCTGCAAACGGCATTTCACGTTGGAGTTTTTGCAAACACGCCCTGCCTGCCGTCATCGCAATCGGGTTACCCGAGAGCGTCCCAGCTTGATACACAGGGCCGTTGGGCGCAACAAGATCCATCAATTCCGCCCGTCCGCCATACGCACCAACGGGGAATCCGCCACCAATAACTTTGCCGTAGGTGACCAAATCAGGCGTGATATGGGTTTCTTCCGCCATACCACCAAAGCCAATGCGGAAGCCGCTCATTACCTCGTCAAAAATCAGCAATGCGCCATATTGAGCCGTGATTTCCCGCAAGAATTTTAGGAATTCCAAACGTTGCGGCAACAGGCCGTTATTAGCGGGCAGTGGCTCGATAATCAGCGCGGCGATCTGCTTACCGTGTTTTTCAAAAATCTGTGTCAACGCCGATTCGTCGTTCAGCGGCGCCACGATCGTATCCGCCGCCAGCGCCGCCGTCACGCCAGCACTATCAGGCGCAGACATCTCCGCCAAACCGCTACCCGCACGAATGAGCAGGCTATCGACATGACCGTGATAACAGCCATCAAATTTTACAATCTTATCGCGTTTGGTCGCGCCACGCGCCACGCGTAGTGCCGACATCACCGCCTCTGTCCCCGAATTCACAAAGCGAATTTTTTGCACAAACGGCAGCGCGGTGGTGATGAGTTCAGCCAATTCCACCGAATAAGGCGCGGCGGTACCAAAGGTCCAGCCATGCTCCAGCGCCGCCTTGATGGCGAGTTCAATTTCACTATCACGATGGCCAAAAATCAGTGGCCCCCAGCTCATGCAATAATCGACCAGCTGATTGCCATCCACGTCATATAAATGCACTCCCTTGGCCGATTCAATAAACCGCGGCGTCCCCCCCACGCC
>JBILIE010000166.1:0-4250 GCA_044350115.1 Rickettsiales bacterium | reverse complement strand
TTTGGTCACGGTCACGCTGAATGCGGACGGTTCGGTGTCAGTGACAGATAATGGCCGCGGAATTCCCGTGGGGATTCATGAAAGCGAAGGCGTATCCGCCGCAGAAGTGATCATGACGCAACTGCATGCGGGCGGTAAATTTGATCAGAATTCTTATAAGGTTTCTGGTGGTTTACACGGCGTGGGCGTATCTGTTGTCAACGCGCTTTCTGAATGGTTAGAGCTGACAATTTGGCGCGATGGTAAAGAACATTTTGTGCGCTTTGAACATGGCGATGTCGTGCAATCACTCAAAATCGTGGGCGACGCACATGGCAAAAAGGGTACGCAAGTGACCTTCCTCGCCTCCGACCAAACCTTCAAAAACATCGAATATGTCTATGAAACGATCGAGCATCGTTTGCGCGAATTAGCCTTCCTCAATTCAGGCGTGCATATTTTGCTGCGCGACGATCGCACGGCAGAAACACGCTCGGAAGATTTGTATTATGAAGGCGGCACCAAAGCCTATGTGCAATATCTCGATCGCAGCAAAACTCCCGTACATGAAACAATTGCGATTGCAGGGGAAGACGCAAATAGCGGCATCAGCGTGGAAATTGCGATGCAGTGGAATGATTCCTATCATGAAAATGTGCTTTGCTTCACCAACAACATCCGCCAACGCGATGGCGGCACTCACTTGCAGGCGTTTCGTTCGGCACTGACGCGGGCAATCAATAACTTCGCCACTGAAAGCGGAATTGCGAAAAAAGAAAAAGTACAGCTCTCAGGCGAGGATGCGCGTGAAGGCCTCACTGCGGTTGTCTCGGTAAAAGTACCAGACCCCAAATTCTCCTCACAAACCAAAGATAAGCTGGTTTCCTCCGAGGTGCGCCCTGTAGTGGAAGGCGAGGCTTACGAGCGCCTTCAGCAATGGTTTGGCGAGCATCCGCAAGAAGCAAAAATCGTCATCGGTAAAATCGTGGAAGCTGCGGCAGCGCGCGAAGCCGCACGCAAAGCACGGGAACTCACCCGTCGCAAATCCGTGCTGGATATTTCTAACCTGCCGGGAAAACTGGCGGATTGCCAAGAAAAAGACCCGGCTAAATCTGAAATCTTTATTGTGGAAGGGGACTCTGCGGGCGGTTCGGCCAAGCAAGGCCGCGATCGTAAATCGCAAGCGATTCTCCCGCTGAAAGGTAAAATCCTGAACGTCGAACGTGCACGCTTTGATCGTATGCTCGGCAGTCAGGAAGTCGGCACACTCATCACCGCGCTCGGCACGGGGATCGGCAAAGACGATTTCTCGATTGAAAAAGCGCGTTATCACAAAATTATTATCATGACCGACGCCGACGTGGACGGTTCGCATATTCGCACCTTGCTGCTCACCTTCTTCTATCGTCAGATGCCGCAGCTGATCGAAAAAGGTTATCTCTACATCGCGCAACCGCCACTGTATAAAATCAAACGCGGCAGCAACGAAACCTATGTCAAAAACGACGATGCGCTGAATGAATATCTGCTCACCACCGCACTGGACGATGCAGAATTACACACTGCTGCGGGTGTCATCGCAGGTGAAAAACTGCGCGAAGCCGCAGTAATGGCTGCGAATCTGCAAGCGCGCTCTGCGACCCTGATTCGCCGCATCCCTACTTTGATTTTGGAATCGGCTATGTTGGCGGATACTTTCCGCAAAGCTGATGCGGCTAAACTCGCCGAAAAACTCAACGAATTATCGAAAGACGATGGCGGCTGGGCGGGCGAAAAAACCGAACAAGGGTTGGAAGTCAAACGCATGTTACGCGGCGTATTAGAGCGCCATGTGCTGGACGATAAATTGCTCCAAGGCCGCGAGGGCAAAGCCTTTGCTGAAGCGGCAGATCAAATCATCATGCTCTACAGCAAACCCGCGACTTTGCGTCGCAAACAAACCGAGATCGTTGTTTCCAGCCCGCTGCAAATGCATCAGGCGATTCTCGATATCGGCCGCAAGGGCATGACCATTCAACGCTTTAAAGGTCTTGGTGAAATGAACCCTGAACAGCTTTGGGAAACCACGCTCGATCCCAAAACACGCACTTTGATGCAAGTGACGGTCGGGCAAGCTGAAACCGCCGATGAGATCTTCTCCACCCTGATGGGCGACGTGGTGGAACCTCGCCGTGACTTCATCGTCGAGAACGCGTTGAAGGTAGAGAATCTGGATACTTAGACGGATATATTAAAATAATTAATTTTTGTTTATATTGTTGCGATATGCGCGTAATCGCGTATGCTCGCCCTCACATTAAAGGAATCTTATGCCCATCCAACCCGATCACTGGATTCGTGAAAAAGCCCAAAACCATGGGATGATCGAACCGTTTGTGGAAAGCCTCAAGCGCGAAGGCGTGATTTCCTATGGCCTGTCGTCTTATGGTTACGATGCGCGTGTGGCGGATGAATTCAAGATTTTTACTAATATTGATTCGGCAGTGGTTGACCCGAAAGACTTTTCCGATAAAGGCTTTGTCGATCGCAAGACGGATGTTTGCATCATCCCGCCCAATTCTTTTGCGCTCGCGCGCACGGTGGAATATTTTCGCATCCCGCGTGATACGATGGTAATCTGCTTGGGTAAAAGCACCTATGCACGTTGTGGAATTATCGTCAACGTTACCCCGCTGGAGCCAGAATGGGAAGGGCATGTGACGCTGGAATTTTCGAATACCACCCCCCTGCCCGCCAAAATTTATGCCAATGAAGGCGCCTGCCAATTCCTATTCTTGCAAGGCACCAGCGAATGCGAAATGTCCTACGCCGACCGTAAAGGCAAATATCAAGGCCAACGCGGCGTGACATTGCCAAAAGTTGAGAGACTTGTTCATGGATAAAATCAGAATCATCGGTGGGCAGCCACTCAACGGCACCATCCACATCAGCGGTGCGAAGAATGCGGCATTGCCGTTGATGGCAGCATCACTGCTGACGGCGGATAAACTCATCTTGCAAAATATTCCCATGCTGGCCGATGTGCTGACCATGGCGAAGTTGCTGCGTGGGCATGGGGTAAATCTCGAACTGCCTAACGGCCACCCTGAATTAGTGATGCAGGCGGATGCGATCACGAACCTTGTCGCCTCTTACGATCTGGTGCGGACGATGCGCGCCTCGGTGCTGGTGCTTGGCCCGCTGCTCGCTCGTTTTGGCGAAGCAAAAGTCTCGTTGCCAGGTGGCTGTGCGATTGGCACACGCCCGATTGATCTGCATTTAAAAGTGCTGGAAGCGATGGGTGCCAAAATCCAACTGGTCGAAGGTTACGTCCACGCCTCTGCGCCTGATGGCCTGAAGGGTACAGAATTCCAATTTGAAATGGTCTCCGTCGGCGCGACTGAAAATGCGGTGATGGCCGCCTCACTCGCCCATGGCGTGACCGAACTGTATAACGCTGCTTGTGAGCCTGAAATTGTCGATCTCTGCCACTGCCTCGTGAGCATGGGCGCGAAAATTGAAGGCATCGGCACCAGCCATCTTATCATCATGGGCGTCGCAAAACTGCATAGCACAACCCACCGCGTTGTCGCGGATCGTATCGAGGCTGGCAGTTTTATGGCCGCCGCCGCTATCACAGGCGGCACACTCAAACTCGAGGGTGTTGACCCGCATATCCTCGGTGCGGTGATTCAGAAGTTCCACGAAGCAGGCGTGCAAACCACGTCTGAAGCCAACGCGCTGATCGTCCATGGCACGGGCGAAATGCACGGTATCGACATTATGACTCAGCCCTATCCTGGTTTCCCGACCGATATGCAGGCACAAATGATGGCGATGCTGGCAATGGCCAAAGGCGCAAGCATGGTCACCGAAACCATCTTTGAAAACCGCTATATGCATGTGCCGGAACTGGTGCGAATGGGCGCGAATATTGTGGTGCAAGGCCGCTCTGCCATCATCCGTGGAGTACCGCAACTCAAGGGAGCCGAAGTCATGGCGACAGATCTACGCGCCTCGCTCAGCCTCGTGATTGCCGCATTAGCCGCAAAAGGCGAAACCACCATCCACCGCATCTACCACCTTGATCGCGGCTATGAGAAACTCGAAGCCAAACTCTCCGCCGTTGGCGCACAGATTATTAGGGTGAGGGAAAAAGAGGCGGCTTAGTTTGGTTGCATTGCAGCGAAAATGCGTTAAATTCAGCCTATGACTTCCGAAACACTTATCCTCGCCGTGCCTAAAGGCCGCATTGCCGACGAATTTCTGCCGCTGCTCGCCCGCATTGGCAT
>JBILIE010000165.1:0-4275 GCA_044350115.1 Rickettsiales bacterium | reverse complement strand
CGCCGCACTGCCGAGCGTATGCGTGATGCCTTGCTTTTATTGTTTCCTCATGTCGAAGAAATGAGAACAGACGGCAAAACCAAGCGCTGGAGATTGCCGCCTGGTGCGATTGCAGGACTGATTCAAATTTCCGCCGAAGACCTTGCAGAGATGCGCACTGCAATTGACCTGCTCAAAAAAGAAAATCTCAATCACCACGCAGAAAACCTAGATAAACTCTGGCTGAAAATTAAAGGAAAAATGCGCCCAGAGAGCGCAACGAGAATCGAAACTGACCTTGAGGCACTGCTTGAAGCAGAAGGTCATGCGATGCGACCGGGGCCGCGTCCTAAAATCAATCCCCATGTTTTGTATATCCTGCGTGAGGCAATCAAAGGATTCTGCAAAGTCAAAATCACTTATCATGGCAGAACTAAGAATGACATCACGCAGCGCATCGTGCATCCATATGGTTTTGTTTATGGTCACAGGCATTATCTGTTGGCATGGTGCGAAACAGGCAAAGGGCTTCGGTCATTTAGCTTGCCCAACATCGCTGATATTTCATTGCTGGACGTTTCGTATCGTAAAGACCCAGCTTTCGACCTACATCAATACGCAGAGCGCTCGTTCGGTGTTTTCCAAGAAGAGCCTTATGAAGTCGTCTGGCGTTTTTCGGAAAAAGTTGCCGAAGCAGCGCGCGAACATCACTTTCATCCAACTCAAGTTATAGAAGAACAGCCTGATGGCTCTCTGATCGTGCGCTTTACCGCAGGCGGCTGGAAGGAATTGTGCTGGTACGTAATGAGCTGGGAAGGTGAGGCAGAAATTCTTGAGCCGCCACATCTCGTGAAGGCGTACAAAGAAATGGTGCAAACATTATCAAACGCCAATCAGGAGGCAAAATGAGCTCAGAACCCGACAATGAAATTCCTGAAAGCATAAAACAGCACCTCGCTGAAATCCGTGTATGGCTGGATGAAAATGTAACAGTTTTTGCCGATGTAAAAAACGTTGTCCTGCACAACTTTGATGTGGACTGGGACAAACTTAGCGGCTCATTCAAAATCACTGTAAACGGTCAGTCTTGCGATATGAAATTTAGCTTTTCCTGTCTTACCGCCACAGGCAAACCTGAAATTTACCGGCCAATGTTTCACTCGCCGCTGGGAGCACCAGCAAGTTACGCTGCGGTGGATATATCAGACAAAGTCATCGACAGAATTCAAGCAACCATTTCCAAAATCATGCCTGCAATAAAGCCACTTGGACTTGATAAAGCAAGCGGCAAGGTGCTCACATTCATGACGCCACAGGCAGAGCGGTTGCCTTCCATAAGCGAGATTCAGGCAGCAAAAGACATCATTTCTCAAGACGGATTCTCAATCAAAATGGACTTTGAATAATGCAAAAAATTGGCGAAGCACAATACCTATACTCACCATCGGATCTGGTTCACTTTCTGAGCTGCAACCATAGTATTGTGCTGACCCTCAAGAGCTTCACGGAGAAGCTGGAAAAAGCCGAAGAGTCGGCTACCAACAAATTGCTGCAAACCAAGGGCTTTGCACACGAGGCGGATTATCTGGCAAAGCTGAAAGCGCAAGGAAAGCGAGTTGTCGAAATACCTAAACAGCCTCGATTACCTGAGCGGGTTGCCCTGACCATCGAAGCCCTCAAATCTGGTGCCGATGTTGTTTATCAAGGCGTTCTATTTGACGGCCAATGGCGAGGTGATGCAGATTTTCTTATCCGCGTAGAAACGCCATCATCGCTAGGCGCATTCAGCTATGAAGTGCTGGATACCAAGCTCGCACGCAGCGCAGAGGCAAAACACATCATCCAGCTTTGCGTCTATAATGACCTCCTAGAACAGCTGCAAGGACTGCGCCCGAAGCAGATTCACATATACCTTGGCAATGAAACACTGGAGTCATTCAAAGCCGATGACTTCTTCTATTATTACCATCATGCCAAAACCCGTTTTGAACAGTTTGTTGCATCACCGCCGGCAGATTCATACCCTGAACCCTGCCAGTTTTGCACCTTCTGCCAATGGAAGGATAATTGCGAAGCCAAATGGGAAGCCGATGACCATTTAAGCCTGGTTGCCAATATCCAGCGTTCGCAGATCGACAAACTCAAAGACACAGGCATAAAAACCGTTAAAGCCTTGGCTGCATTGACTCCAGAAACCAAAATACCCGACCTCAATCCTGACGTTTTCGGGCGTTTGCGTGAGCAGGCTTCCTTGCAGGTTCACAAGCGCACCACAGGTGAAAACAAGTGTGATGTGATACCGTTTCCAGAAGGGCGTGGATTTAATCGCATACCAAAGCCTGATGCTGGTGACCTTTTCTTCGACATGGAAGGTGACCCGCTGCATCCAAACGGGCTTGAATATCTTTTTGGCGTTTATTTTGCCAAGCGCGGTGAATTCACTTTTGTACCATTCTGGGCGCATAGCCATGACGAAGAGCGCATTGCCTTCGGGCAGTTTATGCACTTCATCGAAGAGCATCTAAAGGAATTCCCGAACGCTCACATCTATCATTACAATCACTATGAAACCACCGCACTGAAACGGCTGGCTTGCCGATACGCTTTAGCTGAAGAAGCTCTTGATAACCTCCTGCGCCAGCAAAAGTTCGTCGATCTGTTCAAGGTCGTGCGCGAGAGTATCCGCGTTTCAGAGCCTGCATATTCCATCAAGAACCTTGAAACTTTCTACATGGAAAAACGTGACGGAGCAGTTGCAACCGCTGGTGACAGCATCGTGGTTTATAATGAGTGGCGTGAAACTCAAAACGATGAGCTGCTGCGCCAGATTGCGGAATACAACAAGGTTGACTGCGTATCCACTCACAAGCTCCGTGATTGGCTGCTTACATTGCGTTCGCCTAATTTGCCTTGGTTCAATGCCCAGACCGCAACAGCTGATGACCAACCAATTCAGCGCAAAGATTGGGAAGTGCAATACGAAGCCTTCCGTGACCGCCTGTTAAGCTCTGCCTCAAAAGATGAGCAAGAGCTTCGGGAGCGCATTGTTCACTTGCTGGAATTCCATAACCGCGAAGCAAAGCCGCAGTGGTGGGCAAGTTTTGAAAGGCAGGACAAATACCAAGACGAGCTGATCGGCGACACCGATTGCCTTGGCGGATTGCAAATGTTCGGCACACCTGAGCAAGAAAAGCAGTCGATGATATATTCCTACCGCTACCCGCCGCAGGAACATAAAATCAAAGCCGGTGATAAACCTGTCGATATCGCCACCATGAAAACCATAGGCACTATCCATGATTTGAATGATGACCGCTGCATTTTGCGAATCAAACGCGGAATAAGGCAAGGTCAGCCTGAGCGCGTCATTGACCTTGGGCCACCAGCTCCCATCGATGCAAAAGTTATCCGTGAAGCTGTGTATCGCTACGCTGAGAGTGTTGCATCAGGCGCAGCTAAATATCAGGCTGTAAGCGACATTCTAATGCGCTCAGTGCCTAGAATTTCGGGCAAGGCATCTGGTGAAGCGATTGTCGGAAACGGCTCGTTGCTTGAAGAAACAATCCTCTCTGTGTCCAAGCTCGATAAAAGCTACCTCTTCATTCAGGGGCCACCTGGAGCAGGCAAAACATTCACAAGCGCCCACACGATTATTGAGCTCATTCGCGCAGGCAAAAAAATTGGCATCACGGCTAATTCACACAAGGCTATTCACAATCTGCTCCAAAAAGTTGATGCTGTTGCAGTTGAAAAAGGCGTTCGTTTCCGTGGCGTAAAAAAATCGTCCTCTGGCAAAGAAGAAACGGAATTCAATACTGGTAACATTCGTAGCGTCGATAAGGCAGACGACATCAATATGTCCTCAGATCTATTTGCGGGCACTGCTTGGCTATTTGCTGACGAGCGATTTGACGGAGTGCTGGATTATTTATTCGTTGATGAAGCTGGACAAGTGTCTGTCGCAAACGTAGTTGCAATGGGTACTGCCGCCAAAAACATCGTGCTTGTTGGCGACCAGATGCAGCTTGGGCAGCCAATACAGGGCGTGCATCCTGGGGAAGCGGGGCTTTCAATTCTGGAGTTTTTGCTTGGTGACAAATCCACCATTCCGCCAGAACGAGGCATTTTCCTGAAAAACACCCATCGACTGCATCCAAGCATTTGCGGCTTTATCTCAGATGCTTTCTACGATAGCCGGTTACAAGCTGCGGCAGGAAACGAGAGCCGCCGCCTCATTTTCGATGAAAGAATGTCTGGAATGCCACCGCTCGGCATTCACTTGATTCCCGTCCATCA
>JBILIE010000164.1:0-4287 GCA_044350115.1 Rickettsiales bacterium | reverse complement strand
CTTGTTATATTTCCTGCCCTAAATTGCTCGTATCCTGCCCATGCAATCATTGCGGCATTATCGGTGCAAAGTGCCATCGGCGGTAAAATTAACTTATAATTCTGCGTAATACACACTTCCTCTATCCGCCCGCGCAGATAGTGATTGGCGGCGACTCCACCCGCAATTACGAGCTGTTTTGCCGACAAACCCACATCACTATATCGCACCATTGCGTGCCGCAGCCGATCCACAATACAATCCCCCGCGACGCGCTGGAAGGAAGCACAGATGTCGCGTTTGTCTTGCTCAGTAATCTGATTAGCATCGTTTTTGAGCGCTTGAATCGCAAGCAATACCGCCGTTTTCAGCCCAGAAAACGAGAAATCGCAAGTGTCTGTCGAAGTCAACGGACGCGGAAAATCAAAGCGTTTCGCATCGCCCAATGTGGCCATTTGTTCAATTTGTGGCCCTCCGGGATAGGGCAACCCCAGCATCTTCGCGGTTTTATCGAATGCCTCGCCTAGTGCATCGTCCCGCGTGGCGCCCAGCAATTGATATTTCCCTACGCCTGAAACGGCGAGCCACTGGCAATGCCCGCCTGAAATAAGCAACAATAAATACGGAAATTCGATTTCATGGGTGAGCCTTACCGTCAACGCATGGCCTTCCAGATGGTTTACGGCAATCAACGGCTTATTCATCGCCAGCGCCAGCGCTTTGGCGGTCATCATTCCCACCATCACCCCGCCAATCAGCCCGGGGCCACCCGTTGCCGCGATCACATCAATCTCTGATAGCGCCAAACCCGCCTCGTCGAGCGCCTGTTGAATCACCCGATCCATCATTTCTATATGCGCCCGCGCCGCAATTTCTGGCACCACGCCCCCATATGGCGCATGCTCTTTCAACTGCGACCAGACAACATTCGACAATATTTTCCTGTCAGAAGTGACAATCGCCGCCGCCGTTTCATCGCAACTACTCTCAATTCCCAGAATATTCATGATGCCTCCCTGATTTAAATGTTATTCATTACATTTCGTCATTCGAGGATGAGGCGCTGCCTGCGCTGGATTGCCGCGCTTCGCTCGCAATGACGGTTGCTTTATGCTTTGCTTTTGACTCTTCAACTTTTTGTAAAAACTCACTTGCAAACGCATTACATTCATCATAGAGCGAGTCCTGCACATCATCATAGTGAGTGAGTTGCTTGCAAAGCCGCTGTATGTGGCAACAAATGTGGGTTATTTCTTGAATTTTACGAATTGGATTTGATGAAGAATCCACACAAAATACTTCTAACCTATCTGTCATCAATTCACGCATCTCTCGGATCAAGGACAAACTATCAGAGCAACCAGCAATCTGCTTACTTGATTCTGTAGGAACAGGATTTAGGCTATTGTTATTTTTATCTTTAATATAAAATTGCTTACTATGACAGGCAACTACAAATAATCTAGCGGCTCTCTGTAAAAACTGCTGTATCTCGCTCTGGATACTTGCTTTCCTCATCTCTGCAAACTGCTGATACAGAAAATAAAGAGTCACTGCCGTAACACCCACCATTGCCCAATCGGCAATTGTGCCTAACTGCGCGATGCCTTGGCCATACACTAGATCGTGCAGATTAATCCCCATCACCAATCCGAATACCACCATCGCAGGGATTATAAATTTCTTCTGCATTTTATTCCTTTTCTCCGTCATTGCGAGGCGAAGCCGAAGCAATCCAGTCTAGATTGCCGCGCTCCCGCTGGTCGCTCGCAATGACGCCCGTTAAATACTCACCACTCACACTAATCACTTTTGCCTGCACGATACTCCCCACTTCCTGCGGCGCATCAAACTTCACCATCGCAAAATGTTCGGTGCGGCCTTCGGTGGGTTTTTCCATCAGCACGCTGACGATTTTGCCGATTTGCGCTTGCAGGAAGCGTTGATGATTTTCCTCACCCAGCGCACGCAACCTTGCGGCGCGTTCTTTGCGGATGGCTTTCGCCACGGGCGGCATCTTGGCGGCGGGCGTATTCGGGCGCTCGGAATAAGGGAAAACGTGCAGATACACCAGATTCATCTGCCGCGCTAAATCGAGGGTGTTTTGGAACATCTCCTCCGTTTCGGTGGGGAAGCCGGTGATGATATCTGCGCCCAGCACACAATCGGGGCGGAGTGCCTGTACCCGTGCGGCGAACTCCAGCGCGTGATGGCGTAGATGGCGGCGCTTCATGCGCTTCAAAATCATATCATCGCCTGCTTGCAGGCTCACATGCAAATGCGGCATCAAGCGCGGTTCTTCTGCCAGCAGACGGAAGAAATCCTCGTCCATCTCCACCGCATCAATCGAGGAAACACGCAAGCGCGGCAAATCTGGCACCGCCGCCAGCAAACGTCGCATCATCTGCCCCAGCGTTGGTTTTCCGGGAAGATCACTACCATAATCACTGATATCCACACCCGTCAGCACGACTTCTTTATAGCCATTGGCCACAAGCTGCTTCACTTGGCTCACCACCTCGCCCATCGGCACCGAGCGGCTATTGCCACGCCCATAAGGGATGATACAAAAAGTACAGCGATGGTTGCAGCCATTTTGCACCTGAATAAACGCCCGTGCTTTGCCTTCCAGGCCTTCCACCAAATGGCTGGCGGTTTCGGTGATGCTCATGATGTCGTTGACGTGGATTTTTTCTTCACCTTTCCCACTGGGAGAGGTCGCAGAGTGCAACGATGCGGGAGAGGGTTCTGCACCCACCACACCCTCACCCAAAATCGCCTGCGTCGATTTTGACCTCTCCCCGTGGGAGAGGTAAGACTCTTTTTTCAGCTTCTCCTCATTACCCCAGACCTGCGCCACTTCGGGCATGGCCGCATATTTGCTGGGGTCGATCTGCGCGGAGCAACCGCTGACGATAATTTGGGCATCGGGGAAATCGCGCTTGGCTTTGCGGATGGCTTGTTTGGCCTGACGTTCCGCCTCTTTCGTCACCGCACAGGTATTCACGAGGATCGTATCCGTCAGCCCCGCCGCCTCGGCGTGGTTCTTCATCACCTGCGATTCATAGGCGTTTAAGCGGCAACCGAAATTGAGAACTTGAGTGGTCATACGCCGCGCTTATAAACGATTTTGCGGCAAATTGCCACCCTCTACCTTTTGATTATTTATAGGCGAAAAAAACCTCACGGATAGCGTAATTCACTCCGCCACCCTTCGCCTTCACGCATATATAGCTCGCGGTGATGCATACGGAATTCGCGTTCCTGCCAGAATTCAATTTCCTGCGGAATCAGCCGCCAGCCATACCAATGCTTAGGGCGTGGCGGCTCTTTGCCTTCATATTCTTTCTCAAGTGCGGCCACGCGATCAAGATAATCTTTATATTGTGCTAATGGGCGCGATTGATCAGACGCCATCGACGCAATGCGGCTACCCCAGCGGCGGCTGGCAAAATATTTATCCGATTCTTGCTCACTCACAGGCTCCACCCTTCCCGTGCAGCGAATCTGTCTGCCCAATGGCATCCAATAAAAATTAAGGCAGGCCTGAGGGTTTTCCTGCAACTCCCCGCCCTTCTGGCTTTCACTATTGGTGAAGAAGGTAAGCCCACGCGCATCCAGCCCTTTGAGCAACACCATACGCAGTGAGGGCTGCCCGCTTTTATTCGCTGTTGCCAAACCAATCGCGGTTGGCTCGCTAATCTGCGGCTGCTGCTTCGCTTCCTCCAACCATTGCACAATACGATCAAATGGAATTTCCAGAGCAATAGTCATGATGTGCCTCCTGTTGCTGTCTTATTATCGAACAACGTGTTTCAGTGGATTGACAGTTATCACGTCGCGAGGTAGCTTCAAACAAATAAATAATAAAACTTACATCGCAAGTAATTTGGCTTGTTCACCGAACAAGGCGAGGCGCGAAGCGAGGGGCTGGGGGAGAAATACCCCATCATAAAATAGGGGGAATAGTCGTGGTCTATATTATCACCGTCGCGCAGCAAAAAGGCGGCGCAGGCAAAACTACCATCGCAGCACATCTGGCCGTCGCTCTTGCTGATAAGGGAAAAAAAGTAGGGCTGATTGATGGCGATCCACAAGGCAGCCTCACCTGCTGGTTCCGCGAACGCGTGAATAAACAACATCCTGATAGGGTCGCAAATATGACCTTCGCGCAGGTTCCCGGCTGGCGTGTGACCAGCGAACTCTCTAAAATGCGCTTTAATCACGATGTCATTATCATCGATAACGCCTCTGGTTTGGATATGGACACGCGTACGACTATGCGTAATGCCGATCTCGTGGTCTGCC
>JBILIE010000163.1:0-4295 GCA_044350115.1 Rickettsiales bacterium | reverse complement strand
TCAACTTCTCCCACGCCATCGCCAAATCATTCTCTGGCAATTTAATTTCAATGCCTTTTTTTAGATCAACATTCCAGCGACGCGCGCTCACCAATGTTGCCGATTGCACTTCTTTTTTTAGCTCGGGCGCTTTGTCTAAAAACGCAAAAAATTCCTGAATATGTTTCGGCTCCATCTGCCCCACAAGCAGCGGCAGCTTGCGATATTCTCCGCTACGCACCGCCCCCATCGCCACACCATCCGCATCCACCAATTGCAATTTTCCGCGATATTGCCACACCGCTGCCGCTTGGCGCTCTTCCACATTCACTCTCAGCGTATTGGGCAACACCCGCGCAATTTGAGCATGACGAATCAGCGGCACTTGCTCCAGCCGCGTTTTCATTTCTGCGAGCGAAAAACCAAGAATCGGCTGACCATTTTGCACATTGGTGGCCGAAAGGATCGTCTTCGCATCCACCTTCTGATGCCCCGACAAATAAACATTCTGCAAACTAAAACCTGCATCCGCCGTCACCTGCCACATGCCACTCACCGCCTGTTGCTGCCACTGCGCCAACTTACCGCTACGATGAATCGACCACGCAACCGTGCCCGCGCCCAGCAACACCACAATCGACAACGCCAAACCCACGCGCCGCGCAATCAGGCGGAAGCGATGGCGATTTGCCCGCTGCTTCGAGATTTTCTTACACTGCCTCTCGCGCTCGGTCTGCTTGACTTCCTGTTTTTTCCCCATGGCTTTTCTCGCTTTTGTTGTCGAGTGTGGCACCCTGAATTAAGTGCTCTACTAATTGATTAAAGGTGATGCCCGCATGCGCGGCAATTTCCGGCGAGAGCGACAGCGGCGTCATCCCCGGCTGCGTATTCGTCTCTAAAATATAAAACTTCCCGTCGTCATAACGAAAATCCGACCGCGTCAGCCCGCGGCAACCCAAGGAGTTGTGCGCCCGCTCGGCATATTCACAGACGAGCTTATAATCTCCTGCCGGAATCGGCGCGGGCATGAGATGCTGCGCCTGACCATCCGTATATTTCGCCGTGTAATCATAAAAACGCCCGAGCGGTTTAATCTCAATCGCACCCAGCGCTTTACCATCCAGCACCGCCACTTGAATCTCACGACCTTTGATGTATTCCTCCACCAGCACCCACTCGCCATAAGGCCAGTTATCGGCGGTAAACACAAAGTTATCGCCTTCGAGAATAATGCTCACGCCCACGCTGGAGCCTTCATTAATCGGCTTCACTACATAAGGCTTGGGCATCGGATCCTTACCCAAAATCTGATCGCGATGCACCACAATCCCCTTCGCCATCGGCAAGCCTTCAAAGGCAAAAATCTTTTTGGCCGTTGGTTTATCCATCGCCATTGCCGAGGCCAATACGCCCGAATGCGTATAAGGAATTTTCATGATTTCGAGCAAGCCTTGCACACAGCCATCCTCACCCCAACGCCCATGCAGCGCATTGAACACCGCATCAGGCTTTGCCATCGCCAAACGCTGCTGTACATCCGCACCAGCGTCAATCTTAGTCACTTTATGACCATTTTCTTCGAGTGCTTTGGCAACCGCCGTGCCCGAACTAAGCGACACTTCACGCTCCGCTGACCAGCCACCCATTAAGACCGCAATATGCATAAGCTTCCCATTTTTTTATAATTGTTAAGAAAATACTCGCATTCCCGCCGCAAAACAACAGGAATTATGCGACTTCACCTATCCGCTTAATCTCCCACTCCAACTCAACGCCGCTGTGCTGCCGCACGCGGCGCTTGACTTCTTCGCCCAGTGCTTCCAATTCCGCCGCAGTGGCGTTACCGTGATTGATGAGGAAGTTGCAATGTAACTCCGAAACTTGTGCATCGCCCATGCGTAATCCACGGCATCCCGCTGAGTCGATCAATGCCCACGCTTTGTGGCCTTCGGGGTTTTTAAACGTACTCCCCCCAGTGCGTGAGCGCACAGGTTGCGAGGCTTCGCGCTGGGTTTTAATTTCTGCCATGCGTGCAGCAATCTCCGCTTTATCGCCCGCTTTGCCGCGCAAAATGCAACGCGTGAATATCCAATCCTCTGGCGCACCGCAGTGGCGGTAAGTATATTGCAAATCTGCTGGTTTTAGTCTGTGAAAATTCCCCTGTGCGTCAATCGCCTCTGCCTCCACCAATACTTGCGAAATATCGCTGCCATAAGCACCGCCATTCATCCGCAGCGCCCCGCCGATGGTTCCGGGAATGCCTGAGAGAAATTCTAACCCCGTAAGGCCATAATCAGCGGCAAGCTCGGCAACATGAATATCTAAGCAGGCGGCACCAGCGTGAATTTCTCCCGATTCCTGATTCCTGATTCCTGTTTCCACAAACCCGCGCCCCAAGCGGATCACCACGCCTTTAATGCCCCCATCGCGCACAATCAAATTGGAGCCAACGCCAATGATAGTGATGGGTACATCCGCAGGTTTGCCGCGCAAAAAATCGGCGAGATCCTCCGCATCTTCGGGCTTAAACAACACCTCTGCCACGCCGCCCACGCCAAACCAGTTCGATTTTGAAAGGTCGGCATTGGCGCGGTAACGGCCACGGGTTTTGGGCAAAATATCGATTATCGATTTCAAGCCAATGCCTCAAGCTCCGCTGGCAATGCCGCCGCCCAATAAGTCACACTGCCTGCGCCGAGGCAGATGACATAATCCCCATCGCTCGCCATTTCGCGAATTTGCTGCGCGAGTTGTTTAGGGTCGGCCATCGCCGCCACACTGCGATGTCCCGCCGCGCGGATTCCATCGATCAACGCCTCGCGGGTGATGCCCTCCATCGGCGTTTCGCCTGCAGTGTAAATATCCGCAACCAGCACCGCATCCGCATCATTAAAACAGGTGCAGAAATCCTGAAACAAACTCGCCACACGGCTGAAGCGATGCGGCTGAAACACCGCTATCACCTTGCCGCCTGTGGATTTCACGGCTTGCCGTGCCGCGCTTAATGTCGCCGCAATTTCGACGGGATGATGACCATAATCGTCGATAATCCGAACCCCATGCGCGGTGCCAGTGTGCGTAAAGCGGCGCTTCACACCGCCAAAGCCGGCCAATGCTTTTTTCATCGCATCGGGTTGCATACCCAGCCCATCCGCCACGACGATGGCCGCCAGACTATTACGCAAATTATGCAAGCCGTGCATCGGTAAATACACATCCGCAATCACGCGTTCTTCACCATGCGTGCGAAGTGTCACATCAAAATATTGGCCTACTTCTTCGTTGCGAATATTAGTAGCCTGAATGCTTGCCTGTGGATTGAGTCCATAAGTGATAATACGGCGGTCACGCACTTCTGCCGCTAGTTTCTGCACTTCAGGATGATCTAAACACAGCACCCCAAAACCATAAAACGGCAAGTTGTCGAGAAACTGATAAAACGCCTTTTTGAGCGTGTCAAAATCGCCGTAATAATCCAAATGTTCAGGGTCGATATTGGTGATGATACCGACGGTGATTGGCAAACGTGTAAACGTCCCGTCCGATTCATCCGCCTCCACCACCATCCAATCCCCCTTGCCCACTTTCGCATTGGTGCCGTAAGCATTGATGATGCCGCCATTGATGACCGTTGGCTCCATGCCCGCCGCTTCAAACATCGCCGCCGTGAGCGAAGTGGTCGTGGTTTTGCCATGTGTTCCCGCAATCGCCACGCAAGTTTTTAAGCGCATCACCTCCGCCAGCATCTCGGCGCGGCGCAGCACGGGAATCCGCTGTTTGCGTGCGGCGGTAATTTCGGGGTTATCGTCCTTCACTGCCGTGGATTTCACCACCACCGCGGCTTCTGCCACGTTTTCTTCCGCATGGCCGATGAATACTTTTACGCCGAGCTTACGCAGCCGCTCCACATTATAATTCTCGCTCACATCCGAGCCTTGCACCTGATAGCCTTGGTTTGCCAATACTTCGGCAATCCCGCTCATGCCAATGCCGCCAATGCCGATAAAATGAATCCGCCCCACTTCCAGCGACATTTTCGCGCCCACGGGAAAGGCCTTCATCACCGATTTCAAATTAATCACCGTTTGTGCAAGCGCGGCAGGAATAATGGCTGGATTCATTGTATTACCCTCTTTTTACAAATTCCTAACGGATTGTCTTGGAACTGTCATCAAGGAATGCGAGAGCAAACCACATGACTTCCTTACGAGCAGGGTTGACGGCTATATAGCTTCTTTACCGCAAACACCTCACAAGCATTACAGAACGCCAGATTATTGGCTTCACATAATTAGGAATTTTATCATGTCTAACGA
>JBILIE010000162.1:0-4328 GCA_044350115.1 Rickettsiales bacterium | reverse complement strand
ATATTGCTCATAAATTCGGTGACAAAAATCACCAGCGCGATGGTGATGAATACCAGCACCAATGGCGGCACATGCCCCATGCCGCTCAGGCCATTGCCAATCCAATCCGCCACGCCGTGATCGTTGAGCATCCCTGCCATAGCAAGGCCGCCGCCCAGCAGCAGCAAAATGCCCCAAGGCAGATCTTTGGTGTCTTTCCACTCCAGCAGCATCTCGCCTTTTTTCCAATCGACAGGCACCACAAAGAACAAAATAGCGCCGAGAATCGCGATGGAAGCGTCGTTCAGGTCGAGCAACGGTAATACGTCATGCAGCGGTTCCTGAAAAATCCAGAGGCTGACGATGAGCAGGAAAATAAACATCACCAGCTCCTCGCCATGCGAAAATTTGCCGATTTCGGCGAGTTTGCGATCGATAATGTCGCGAATACCTTTATGGTTGCGGCTATCGCAAGGAAAAATCATATAGCACAGCAGAAACCATGCGAGTGCGAGCATCAACAGCCCCACGGGTACGCCGATTTTCATCCAATCAAGAAAGTCGATTTGCAGGCCGAACACATCGTCCATATAGCCTTTGAACACAACATTGGTGGTAGTGCCTACCAGCGTCATCATCCCGCCGATACTGGCGCTGAAGGCCAGACCCAGCATGAGCGCGGAACCAAAATTTTTCTTGTCTGTATCGCTGCCTTCATGTTCATCAAGAATCAGCGAGGCGACAGAATAGGCGATGGGCAGCATGATCAATGCGGCCGCGGCATTGCTGATCCACATCGAAATAAACGCGCAGGCGATCATGAATCCGCCCACCACATGATGCGGCTCAGTGCCCACCCGACGCACCAGCTTCAGCGCAAAGCGCAAATGCAAATTCCAGCGCTGCAAGGCCGCGCCGATAATGAATCCGCCCAGTGTCAGAAAAATCGCCTCATTGGCATAATCAAAACTGACATCTTTGAGCGTGCCCAGCCCCAACAGCGGGAAGGCAACCAGCGGCACCAGCGCCGTAACAGGGATAGGCACCGCCTCGGTCAGCCACCAGCTCACCATCCACAACGCCACCGCCAGCACATGCCAGCCTTCGGGCGACAAGCCCTCTGGCGCAGGCAGATTCATCATAATCGCAAAAAACAGAAGGCCGCAGACAAGGCCATAGTGGCGGATAGTTTTCATAAGTTTCCCTTAGCATCTGGTGCGTATGAATGCCCAGATATTTTGTTATTCATTCGCCCCGATTATGCCGCGCAGAAAAAAGAAAGCAAGGCACCAAATGATGCACTCGGCATAAGAAAAAGAATAGCGCGCCCTATTGGGTGGGTCTTCTAACTTAGTGGAGGGGTAAATTATTCCATGCACTAAAGGAGATTTTAAACATTTGGCGGTAATAGCGAAGTAATGTTGTAAAGACGATCTTCTTTTTTGTCGTTATATTGACGAGTTAATATATCCATTAGGAAAGCTTCGCATTATTGAGCCTTTTCGGGTGGGGTTTCTCCCACCCATCCACTGCATTCCGCACTGGTTGACTTCTCTCCCTCCACCCCTATCCTGAGCGCATAGGCACCGATGCTGTCTTTGGGGCGTAGTAACTCCCCAGTCGCCAGCAGTCTTGTTGGTGGCCGATTCGCTTGATGGGGGGAAATGTGCTGACGCTGCAAGAATTACTGAATCTAAAAACCAGCCTGTTCCGCGACAGCAAGGTGAAGCTGGTGCGGCATAAAGACAGCCGCGCTGAATATCGTGAGTTGATAAAGAATAAGCACGGCCTATTGGAATACCAGCGCGAGCAAGCGAAAGACGTATTTCGCGGGTGCGATTACATTATTTCCTTCGTGGGTACGGAGCGTAGGCGGTCTATCTTCTTTGGGGTGTTTCGCGTGGAGGGAGTGATCCAGCGCGAGGGGAAATTTTACTACGATCTGACGCATCTGCCTGAATTCGCAGAATGGGAGGATCGCCTTGTGATTGATTGGGGTGGTAGTGCGCTGGCGTGGCACCAATGGTATAAGCAGCCGAAAGACATTGTGGAAATTCTGCCTCGTGGCTATCTGGGAAATTTTCCAGGATTGCTGGACTTTGTGCTGGATTATGAAGAATTACAAAAGCTCGTCGCCAACCCCGAAGCCAATGCAGACTGGAAGCACCATCTTTCTGCGGTGAACGGTATTTATCTAATTTTAGACACGCTGACAGGCCAGCAATATATCGGCTCTGCTTATGGCGAGCAGGGCATCTGGCAGCGCTGGGCAGAATATGCGCGCACTGGCACGGGGGGCAATCGTGAGCTTATCCGTTTACTGGAAACTGACCCCCATTATGCGCGGCATTTTCGCTTTTCGCTGCTGCAATCGCTGCCGAGCAATCGCACGCAACGAGAAGTGATTCCTGTCGAAAATCTGTATAAGCAAAAGCTGGGTTCCCGCGTGCATGGGCTGAATGGGAATTAAGCCAGTATTACGCTAATTCCCGCAAGCTCCCATCGCAAGGTGGGAGAGTGTCCCCACTCCCAATCTTTGGGCATTGCTTTTTGTAACCCCAGCTTTTTGAGTGCAAGATTTTCTTGGTGAGTGACTACCGCAACATTGTAGGCACTAACCACCTCCTGCATTTTTTCTTCGGTATCTGCTGCCATAAATTTGGGAAACAGAACCGCTATAGGAACAGCATGCTCTACTGTAACAACGCCGTTCTTCCATTCTTTTCTTGGGATGGCAAGAGCGGCTTCGGAAGCTGGGTGTAGCAAGTTTCCTTTGGCAAGAGAGATAGACCATACTCCCCCAAACCTTGCTTTTCCAATACGCCTGTCCCAATTATCGCGGAATGCTTTTGAAAGCGCACGCCTGTCTGCCAATCTGTCGGCGTCTTTCCATGCCAGCAGTCCTGCCCTTAAAAGTAATGCCTCATCAATCATAAAAAACCTAGGAAATTGGCGCGCCCTAGAGGATTCGAACCTCTGACCCCGAGCTTAGAAGGCTCGTGCTCTATCCAGCTGAGCTAAGGGCGCGTGCCGTATTTTCTCTGCCTTGCTATCGCCTTGCTAGAGAAATTTTACTCCTTATTCCACCTATTTTTACTCTATATTTCCAAACACTTCCGCGTTGCAGACCCTCAGCTTAGAAGGCTGATGCTCTATCCAGCTGAGCTACGAGCGCGTTGGGAGTGGTTTTAGCGGTTAGTGCCACCAGCTACAAGCAGAGATTACCCTATCGCCTCCGCGTTTCTAAGGGCGAGCACCAGCATGGGGAAGGTGATTTTCTCATTGGCACGAATATCGTCGATGAAGGCGATGAAGCGCTCGGCGGCGGCCTGATGCGTGGTGAGATAGTCTTTCACCACTTTTGATGTATCCCCTTTTTTGCCGAGTTTGTGCAGCACGGCGCCCGTCATGCGGCGTTGCTGACCGTAAAACTCGTTGATGACGGATTTAATCGCCGCCCGCTCCCAATAGCCACCCGCTTGCATACGCGAGGCTTCGCGGCGCAACCAGCCGAGTTTGAGCGCAGCGCCCAGCTCGAAATAGACTAGGCTGGCCTGAGCAACGGGCACTTTGTTTTCTTGCGCCGCCCGCGCCACATCGAGCGCGGAAGAGGCAATTTCGAGCCGCGCAATACGATGCGCCAGATCTTCTGTGGCACCCATATCGAGAAAGCGCTGCTTTTTCGCAATATACGCTTTTTTGAGCGCGCCCGAAACGGAGCCATCGCAAATGGTGAGATATTCATCCACCGCATCGCCATATTGTTTCATGGTGGTGTCGATGTTGAGTGGTTGCGGCAAGTGGCGCAGCAGCCATGTCATCACGCGTTCAAGGAACATGCTTGCTTGCGAATACATCTCTGCTTGCACTTGCGCGGGCAAAGTCGTTTCGTTTTCCGAAATATCCACCCAGAGGTCGCGGATGCGGAAGATATCGCGAGCGATAATAAAAGCGCGGGCAATATCACATCCTGGCAGGCCAGTATCTTCTTTCATAGCGAAGAAGAAGCTCATGCCCGTGCGGTTGACGATCGAGTTGGTCACCATGGTGGTGATAATCTCGCGGCGCAAGCGGTGGCTGCTAATGGAGGAGGCAAAAGATTTACGCATAGCCTCAGGGAAATAGCGCATCAGATCGCGCTCCAGATAGGCATCGTCAGGGAAGTTAGATTCCAACACTTCGTTATAAATCGCCATTTTGGAATAGGACAACAACACCGCAAGCTCAGGACGCGTCAGGGCTTGCTGGTTTTGCCGACGATCGGCAAGGGTTTTATCGGTGGGCAGATATTCCACCTTGCGATCGAGCAGCCCGATTTTTTCCAGCGTATGCATCAGGCGGATTTTAGA
>JBILIE010000018.1:0-12841 GCA_044350115.1 Rickettsiales bacterium | reverse complement strand
GTGCTGCCGACATAATAAGAATCATCTGGCACAGAGGTGGAAACGGGGGTGGGAATAGGGCTGATAACGGGAGCCGTATCTGTGCGTGTCCCGCCAAAAATATAACGTCCCTCAAAAGTGGTATTCAGCAGTGCCGCAGCGGTTGTTTTGAGCGCTTCCATGCGTGCATTAAAGTCAAGGCTCTCGCCGTTGGAAGGATTGCGACGGAGCAAAATAAGGTTTTTTGCATCATCTGCAACTTCGATGAGCTTTTCCATCGTGACTTGCGTGGTATTTAAGCGGGAAAGCGCCACTTCTGTGTTGTCGATATAAACTTCCGTTTTACGCAAAGTGGCATCAATGGAAGTAAAACGCTCCACCTGTCCGTCTAATCCGCTGAAATTATCGGTTTTATAGCCGCTGGAAAGCTGCTTTTGTAAGTCAACAAGGTTCGCTTGCACGCGACCTGCATCCGTCAGTGTGCGTTGATGCACCGAGAAAGTGCTAATACGTTGAATAGGCATAATATTATCCTCTCAAATTTCCTAGAAGGCTTGTAATAAGGTTTGAAATAATTCGTCAGTGGTAGAGATAACTTTTGCAGAAGCAGAATAGGCATTCTGATAGAGAATCGTATTGCCTAGTTCTTCATCTAAACTCACACCGCTAATGGCGGTAGCACGATCCCGATAGCCATCCAGCAGGATTTGCTGGTTGCTGAGAGTGGCACTGGCACCAATGGTTTGCGTGGTCATAAAGCCCAGCATTTCACCTGCATATCCATTTAGGGTAAGGTTGGAGTCAGTAAGTCCACCCGCCGCACCAAATGCTGTGGGAGAAATACCAATTTTGGCAAGTGCCTGTGCAATGCTATTATCACCCGAATACCGCTCATAAGTGTATATCGGGTCAAGCCCAGTGCCTGCAACAGGCTGGTTAGAAAGTTGCAAGTTACCTGTGGCAAGCAAGCTGGGTGTTCTTGAAAAACGGTCTTCTACTGCAAGGTAATAGGCGGAGTTTTTGAGTGTATCTCCTGTATCGACGGGCTGATTGCTCTGAAAGAAATTGTTAAGCTCATAAAAATAAGAAAATCCACGTCCACTGGCTTCTTTGGGAGGGGTATCGCTAGGCAAGCCAAGGTGCCCACTGTTCCGTTCGTCAACGGCAATAGTGAAGTCGTCGTGGTCGGAAATGATTTTAAGGAATCCGGTTTGATCGCCGTATCCTCCTCCACTCATGGGCGGAAGCTCCACGCCATCTTCATCAACCATAATTGCACGCAAATAAGCCTGACTAGTTTGCGGGATCACTAATGTGGCTGCGCCAGCAACTGCAGTGGCAGGTATTCTATCGTTGCGTGTATTGGTTGCAGGGTTGTTAATACGATAAGTGACGACCGCATTGGAGAGATTTCCTGCCTCGTCACGCACTGTCATGGTGACGTTAATATCGTAATAGTTAGAAGCGGGATTCCCCGCCAGACTAGTGGTAATAGAGCCGTTTTGTTGCAACCTTGTTTGAATGCCTGCGCCTACCGTTCCGTAAGCAGGCGAAGCAGTTTGCATTGCAACAGAAGTGCTGCCACCTGCGACTGCATTGCTGGGGAGCTGTACTGTAAAGCTTGTTCCTGTGACCGATTGAATCACAAAATAATTATCAAATTGTGCGCCTGGAATGCCGTCAATTGCCAGACCAGGATCGTTCAGTTTAATACGATCACCTACTTTTAAATTATGTGAGCCTTGGGTGGAAATGGTGACCAAATCGCTCCCCAAAGTAGTGGCAAAAGTGTTGGCGGGGTTGAGATCCAGCAGTGGCATGGTGTCTGTATAGCTGGTGATATCAACACCCATATTGTCCAACACCTGAACACTGCCTACCCAAAAATCAGCATATTCGCCTGATATATTCTGAAGGTCAAAATCAAAGCTAATATTTGATGAACTTGTAGGGATGCTCTCGCTGGAAAGGGCGAGTTGGATTTGGTTTAGATTGCCAAGCTCGACTCTGTTTTTAGGTGCCCCAAAATAACTGTTAATCTCTTTGATAACATCCTGAGTGGTCGGCTCACCGTAAGAAACCCCGTTAAAGATGGTATCGAGATTCAGTGTTAATGGTTGCACCCCAGTTGTTTGGTTTGCATAGCCGCTGCGAGCAGGTTGGCCTCTATTATCAAGCGCCGCAATGCGAACTGCGCCTTCCCATGCGATGCGATCGCTTGCTGCAACGGGGCGGGTTCCTGTGAGTTCTTTCGCGGGAGGATAACCTGTGCCTTGATTATGCACTTCGTTAAAGCTGTCGCGCATGATGTTGGCCAGCATGTCCACCTGTTCGAGCATGTTAGGGAAAGTCGTGTCGCGTAGTTCAAGTAACCCAGCAAGTTTTCCGCTACTGAGATGGGCAGTAACCTCTGCACTTGTGCCGCCGCTTATTAATTCCACTGGCTGGCCAATGCGTTCGCCTTTTATGTTTAAGGAGTGAATTTGCACAGAGTTAAATTTAGAATTTTCAACAAAACCCTGAAGCGAGCTTAGTTTCTCGTAAGAGAGTTCATGCAGTGATTCATCCAGCAACGAGAGACCTTCGCCCACATAGATATGTACGGCGCTGTTCTCTGTCTCATAGGTGCGGATATCCATAAAGGAGGCGAGTGTGGTGAGCGCCGTGTCGCGCTGATCCAGCAAAGTGGCTTTGGAAGTACCAAAGGCATCGGCATGAGCCAAGGATTCGTTCAGCGTATATAATTGACGTAAGGTGGAATTCACCGTTGTAATGCCAAGTTCAATATCGGCATCTGCCTGCATACGCAGTGTTTCAATATTTTCTGCAAGATTAGAAATTTCGCGTGCAAGATTGACGCCGGAATTGACAACCGCAGCGCGGGTCGAGGTGCGTTCAGGCGTTTCAGCCATAGATTGTACGCTGTTAAAGAAAGTCTCAATTTGTGCGTCAATGCTATTTTGAGCGCTGGGGTCGCCCAGTGCAATTTGCAGGCGCTCCATGTAGTCGTTGACGGTATCTGCTTCTGCCACTTTAGATTGTTGGCGGTTAATAGCAGTCAGCAAAAATTCATCTACTTTACGCACGACATCTTCTACCCGTACGCCTTGCCCTACACCGTCATAGGTAACGGAGGAAAGATCCAGCGTTTGGCGCGAATACCCTTCGGTATTGGCGTTCGCGATGTTATTTGAAAGCACCGCCATAGCGCGTTGATTCACATTCAGGCCACTGAGTGCATTATTAAGTGCGAGTGTTAGACCGCCAGTCATAGTATTTTCCTTGTTACTTTACTTGTTGCCATTCTGGATGAGGCTGGTTGGCTTGCCAAATAATTCTGGTATTACGTCTGCGAAAAAGGTTTTTGATAGGAAAGGATGGTTTTAATGCATGGTTTTTCTTCATGGTTTCCCTTTGGTCTTTTTGTTGTGTTAGATGCGTTTGTCTAAGGTCATAGAAAGTGAATCAAACTGGCGATCATTAATGCCTTCATCGGTATAAGTAGGTTTTTTATTTTGCTCATTAATGGCGTGGGTAATGGCTTCTACCACTCTCTGATTCACCTGTTTTGCGGCGAGCAGACGGTTGTAATTTTCCATTTTCACTTCATCAAAAATCTCGATGAGGTCGCGCATATCTTCTCGCTCTTCATTGGTAATGCTATCCAGCATTTCAGGGTTCTGCTGAATACGCTGCAACTGCAAATCCATTGCTTTTGTCAGCATAATTTTTTCTTTTTGCAGGGGCGTAATATCTTTAATCCGCATCTCCGCAAGCAGGTCTGCTTCTTGTGCCAGAATTTGCGCTAGGCGCGCTGTGACAGACATCACGCTGGCAATATTGATCGCAGGGGGATTAATGTCATGTGTTGTCTGTTTCATTATTTCTTCTCCTGTATGCTGAGCATTTCTTTTTTGACATAATCAGCGATACCAATACCGCCTGAATTAGAGAGAATTCTGCCGTATTCATTGAGCATCATTGATTTGTAAATATCGTCACCAGGGCCTTCACTCATCGGATCCATATCCACATCTGCAAACATATTTTCCATCATCTGCGAAAGAAAGACGGCTTCAAAATCTTTCGAAACTTTATCGATTTTATCGGTGTCTTCTGCGCTGACGCCACGTTTGGCCAATGCAATTTTAGATTGCCCCAGCGACTGGCTCATGTTCAGGGTAGGGGAGAGTGCTGCCATTCCGTCCATAACTACCTCGTTTCCACATCTGCTTGCAGAGCGCCTGCCGCTTTGATGGTTTGCAAAATCGTAATCAAATCACGCGGGCCTACCCCCAAAGAGTTCAGGCCGCTCACCAGATCCTTTAGCGAAGCACCCGATTCTAATACGGCCATTTTGCCGCCAGCGCCTTCATCAATTGTCACATCAGTGCGAGGAACCACGGTAGTTTCCGCGCCAAAAGGTGCAAAGGGGTTCGGCTGTGAAACCTGCGGCGTTTCTTCCACCTTTACGACAAGATTTCCTTGAGCAACGGCGACTTTATCAATCTTCACATTCTCGCCCATCACGATGGTGCCGCTGGCTTCATCAATCACAATTTTAGCGACTTGATCCGTTTCTACGGGGAGCTGCTCAATATCTGCGAGTAAATACGCCACTGCGTTATCATAGCTGGCAGGCACATTCAGCACCACTGTTCCTGGGTCACCCACCACAGCGGTTTTATCGCCAATGCGGGAATTGATGGCATCTGCCACATTCTGTGCCGTACGCAAATCAGGGTTGCGTAGCGCAAGTTTCACTTCTTTCAACTCATTCAGTTTGAAATCGACTTCTTTTTCCACCACGCCGCCGCCTGCAATCAGTCCATTGGTGGGTACGCCTTTGGTAATGGTAGTGCCCGAATTGCCCGAAGCCTCAAAGCCGCCGATGGTGACGCTACCCTGCGCTACCGCATAAACCTGACCATCAGCCCCCGTCAGCGGAGTCGCGAGCAATACGCCGCCGAGCAGGCTTTTCGCATCCCCCATTGCACTTAGCGATACATCGATTTTACCGCCAGAGCGGGCGAAAGGAGGGAGCGCCGCAGTGACGGTAACCGCCGCTACGTTTTTGGTTTTGAGTTCGGTGCCACGAGTATTCACACCTTGGCGTTCCAGAAAGGCGATTAGGCTTTGCTCAGTAAATGCACTGTTTTTAAGTTTATCGCCCGTGCCGTTCAAGCCCACGACCAAGCCATAACCCACCAACATGTTTTCGCGGATACCTTCAAAATTCACCACGTCTTTCACGCGGGAGAAGCTGGCTTGTGCCGGAGTGACGCTTACTAAGAACAAAGTTAAAGCGAGAGTGAAAAATAAACTAACAAGCACAAAACGCTGCCACAGCCATTCAACGCCGACTTTGCGGTTATATAATTGAATGTGAGCATATTGTGGCATTATTGTTTATCCCCTGACCCTGTAAGAATCTTTTTATTCGCCAGTTTCTTTGCAGGGATCGTGCCAAGATCAGATCCATCTAACATATTCATAAATATAAACTCATCAAAATGGGCGATTTTCCTATCCTGCCGATAGGCATTTTTTTCCGAGTGTTTCCTTCATGCGTTTTGTGGTAAAATCTAAGAATGATTAAAATTATTGAAACTCAGGCGACCTATAGTGCCAGCAAGCTGAAAAAGATTCGCAAAGCTGGCGACGGCGATTTTGGCGATTTTCTCTCCGCAGCAGAAGAAGCTGAGCAAACCTCTGGTTCAGGCGGAATTTTATCTGCAATGGAAGTGGGCAGCCTCAATCCGCTCCTCTCCTTGCAAGAAGTGTCGGAGGACGATGTCCGCCGCCAACGCACCTTGCAACAAGGCAAGCAATCCATTGATGTACTTGAAGAATTGCGCCGAGAGATTCTCACGGGCAATACCAACCCCGCAATGTTGGGGCGGATGCAGGCGCAGGTAGAACAAATGCGCAAAAATACCGCGCCAGATGCCAAATTGCAGGAGATTATGAATGATATTGAACTACGCCTCGCAGTTGAAGTGGCGAAGCTGGAGAAGATAAATTTCTCTGCGTAATGCCAAAAAAGCTACCGCAAGGGTTGTAACCGCCATATATTTACTTATATGATTTCCGCGAAATAATTAAGTGTTTAGTTAAAAGGAGAATTTTTCTATGCCATCAAGCGCTCTGTCACCCACTGGGTTCAAGCCAATTACTTCTATCCCTGATGATTATAAGCCAACGGAAAAAGAAGAATATATGAACCCCAAGCAGCTGGAATTTTTCCGCCGTAAGCTGCTGACATGGCGTGATGAACTCCTCGCTGAGTCACGTGAGACCATGGAACATATCCGCGAAGAGAACTGGCAGGAAGCTGATGTTGTTGATCGCGCATCGATCGAAGCAGATGCAGGCGTAGAACTCCGCAGCCGCAACCGTTATCTCAAACTCATCTCAAAAATCGATGATGCGCTGAAGCGTATTGAAGACGGCGAATATGGCTATTGCGAAGAAACAGGCGATCCCATCGGCCTGCGCCGTTTGGAAGCGCGCCCCGTCGCTACATTAACGGTAGAAGCGCAAGAGCGCCACGAGCGCATCGAGAAGCAGTATTCAGATGAGGAATAGGTTCTAAGCAATTCTGAATCATTTCTTTTTTGATCTTCATTGCTGTCCTAATAGATCCCTGTCTAAACTCATTTTTATAACACCCTCGGGCTTAACCCGAGGGTGTTAATGATTGCAGGCGTATACTTCATCACAATTGCAAAAGAAGCTGCCCGCCCGTAGGCGTTCAGGATACGCCAGTAAAAGCCAAAGCGGAAGTGTTTATTTGCAATAAAATACAAATGCTTAATGTTCCACGTGAAACATTTAGTGCGTGAGAGTTTTGCGGGGGAGTTTGGGGCCAAAGATCATCCGCGTGAGGCTAATCATGCTTAACGTGAAAAACACGAGGGCGATGTAAGCAAATAAACCTGCATCGCCGAAAGATTGCACGATAGCGGAAGCAACGAGGGGGCCGATGATAGCGCCGAGACCGTTGAGCGAGAGCAGTGCGCGGCTGGCGCGGACATACATTCCGGCTTCCAACCGATCATTAGCCAGCGCGATGAGCAGGGAATAAATAGGGAAACAGAACCCGCCATAAAGCAAACCGCAGAGTAAAAGTAAGTGGTAGTGATCGCTCGCATTCAGCGTGAGTTGCGAAACGGCGAAGGCGCTGGCGGCAGCAAGGAGTGCGGAAATAAACAATACCACGCGGCGATTGATGCGATCCGACAAACTACCCAGCGGCCATTGCAGAAAAAGGCCGCCTAAAAATGCAGCGGCGATGAACTGCGATACATCGCTTGCGCTTAAATGTTGATGCAGCAATGTTGGCGCGCAAAGGCCAAAGAACGCGCCGTTGACCAGCCCCATGCAAAGCGCGCCGATCACCGCCAACGGCGAGAGTTTGAAAAGGGTTTTGAAGGGGAGGAGATCAACGCTGCCGGTATATTCTGGTTGTTTGGTATTGCTGAGAATAAGCGGCAATACGCAAAGCGATGCGAGCATGGAAGAAGTAGCAAAAAGGATAAATCCGCTACCATCAGAGAGTTTGAAAAAGAGCTGCCCACAGGCAAGGCCGAGCGAATTAAGGATGAGGTAGATAGACATAATCCGCCCACGATTTTCTTTGCTGGCGAGGCCGTTGAGCCAGCTTTCAATTACCATATATCCGCCCGAAATCAGCACGCCGTGGAAGAAGCGCAGTAATATCCACGGCACAGGATGAATCCAGCAGATATATAAGAGGGTAACAATAGAGAGTGTGGCGCCGATCGCGCAGAAGGTGCGAATGTGACCTACGCGGTGGATGAGTTTTTCAATGAAATGTGAACCGACAATGAAGCCGCTATAATAAGAAGACATCATCAGCCCAATCGTCAGCGGACTGAAATGTTCGATGGTGGCGCGCACGCCAAGCAAAGTGCTGTTCAGGCCGATACACAGAGTGAGAACGGAAAAACTGCATAAAAGGTAGAAAACAGAAGCGAGGATTGAGCGCATATCTTGCCGCATAGCACAGTCAGCAAGGCATTACTATGGAGGAATTGCCATTTAGCTGATGTCTGTTATAAGCACCCTTCAGAAAGCTTAGGGAGAGCATATGTCCGATCACAATAACACTGCACCGCAAAAAACTTTTCGTGATACCTGGTATCGCTGGTGCGAGATTTCGATCGGGGGGATTCCGCTGACGATTTATGTGATTTTGGGGGCACTGATTGCAGGGTTTCATTTTACCGGAAAAATCACCAATGAGCTGATGATGATTGTCGCGATTATGGCGTTTTTTGGGGCGACTTGTGGTGAAGTAGGCAAGCGTCTTCCGTTCTTTAAGCATGTAGGCGGTGGGGTGATTCTCGCCACTTTTGTGCCGTCTTATCTGATTTATAAGGGGATGCTGCCAAGTGATTTAATTTCTGGCGTGCAAGAATTCACTGAACAATCCAAATTTATTTATGTGTTTATTGCTGCCGTAATTGTGGGCAGTATTCTGGGCATGAACCGCAAAGTGTTGATTGCAGGTTTCTTCAAGATTTTTATTCCACTGGGAGTAGGCTCTATTGTTGCTGGTTTGGTGGGAACGCTGACGGGGACATTGCTCGGCATTGGTTGGCAGAAAACATTATTTTACATTGTCGTGCCGATTATGGCAGGCGGTGTGGGTGAAGGTGCGATTCCGCTTTCGATTGGTTATGCGGAAGTTACCGGTGAGAGCCAAGGGAATATTTTTGCAGAAGTATTACCAGTGGTGATGTTGGGCAGCCTCACTGCTATTTTCCTTTCAGCCGCACTTTCCTATTTGGGTAAGAAAAAACCGCATTTGACGGGCGAAGGTCAACTCACGATTTCGGGCGATGCGGATGTGCTGAATGCGGGTAAGGAGCGCACGCATTTGATGTATGATCCGCAAGCGGCAGTGGCGGGTGGTATGATCGCAGTGACACTTTATTTAACAGGTGTTTTCTGCCATGCAATGTTTGGTCTGCCAGCGCCTGTCGCGATGTTGTTTTTGGCCGTATTGGTGAAGTTATTGCAGGCCGTTCCAACGCGTATCGAAGACGGCGCGCATATGGTGTATAAATTCTTTTATGTCGGGGTGACGTATCCGCTCTTATTTGCCATTGGTGTTTCGATGACACCTTGGGATAAGCTGGTGGCAGCGTTTAACGCGCCGTATTTAATTACTATTTTTATGACGGTGACCAGCCTGATTGCGACAGGTTTTTTTATGGGTAAACGTTTGGGCATGTACCCCATCGAAACAGCGATCGTAAACGCTTGCCATAGCGGGCAGGGGGGGACGGGTGATGTGGCGATTCTGACTGCGGCTAATCGCATGGTGCTTATGCCCTTCGCGCAGATTGCGACGCGGATTGGTGGGGCAATCACGGTGACGGTTGCGATTGTGGTCTTTTCCTACTTAAAATAGTTTTTTCAGTGAGTTATTTAATTGTCCACAAGATATTTTTGTGGACTATTTACTGTAATAAAATTCTGTTGTAGCATAATTTCAACAAAAAGACGCCCATTCAAAGCGCCCTGAGGTTAACCAACGCGTTACAGGGAGTTGTTATGAAAGTTTTTATTGAGCCTGAGACTAAGCTACCCGCAGAGGATTCTCCTGCGGAGTTGCATGAAACCATTACCTTTGTATGTGCAGCAGGATACCTCGCCATGGCGGGGATTATCGGTTTTGTTTTAAGTTTATAGCTTGCTGAGTATTGCGAGTGCTTTCTGGTGTATGCGGGTATCGCCTGCGGCACAGATTTCACCTGCCGATCCCAAGTGCAATGCCTTGCCCTGCCAGTCGGTAATGATGCCGCCTGCACCTTGAATAACAGGCGCTAATGCCATGAAATCGTGGGGTTTCAGGCCGCTTTCAATAATTAAATCAATACGGCCTGAGGCGAGTTTAGCATAAGCATAAGCGTCGCCGCCGAATTGATAGGCCACGCATTGTTGGATGATGGCCTCGATGGTGGCACGTTGCTCTGGCTTAAATAATAAGGGTGAAGTAGTGCTAAAAAAAGCATTGCTGAGTTTTTCGCAGTTTCTGGTGCTGATAGTGCTATCTGCGAGAGTAGATTTTTCTCCTACTATTCCCATCCATAATTCTTTGGTGATAGGCTGATAAATTGCGCCAAAATGAGGCAATCCGCGATGGCTTAATGCAACTAAAATGGTGAAGCTGGCGAATCCTGCGAGCAGCGCACGCGTGCCATCAATGGGGTCAATCACCCAGCAATATTCAGCATCAGGCTGATACGATTCTGATTCTTCTCCTATAATCCCATGTTCGGGAAAGGCTGCCTGAATACGCTCGCGCAAGAGTTGCTCAACGGCATGATCGATAGCCGTCACGGGGGTATCATCGGCTTTAAGCTCACCAGAAAAGCCATGCTGCATCATTTGCAATACAAGCGCGCCCGCTTCGGCCAGCCACTTCGTTGTTTTTTCTTTGAGTATCATGGGTTTCATAACTATTTCTTAACCCGCAGTGGTTTAAATAAAGTGAAATGCAACTTAAATTTTGAGCGGTTATGGCAGATGCTGAATACACTCCCGGCCAGATAATTATGCAAGAAGGTGCACATAGCGATTATGCCTATATCATCTTACAAGGTAAGGTGGAAGTGTATCGTAAGAATAAAGAGGGTCAGGAAGAGCACCTTGCTTTTTTGGGAAAAGATCAGATGATTGGAGAATATGGGGTGTTGGATGGCGCTCCTCGTTCGGCATCTGTTCGAGCGATTACACATACGCAGATTCGCAGGTTGGATGTGCGGCGTGAACATTATTAGTCGCTAGCAGGATAAGAAAAATGTCGAACGAAAAAGATGTTATCGCAGTGAGGCGAGATGCGGTGCTAAAAAAATTAGCAGAAACGCCGCCTGTCAATTTGCCCGCCCGTGACGAATACGCAAATCCGGATAATAAGAGCTTTAATAAAGCGGCGGTGATTCCTTTTTACAAAGACGAATCAGGCGATTTCCATTTTTATTGGATGAAGCCAGAGTCAAGAGAAGAGAGTAATCTTCCTGCTCCCAAATGGCAATTGTGCAAAGGCACGCGGATGTTTAATCGTGGCGAGGAGTGGGTGGATTTTAAACCTCCTAGGAGCGCTCCTGCGGAAGGCGACTGGCTGGAAACATTGCCGCAGACAGCCTTGCGTGAAGGTGCAGAGGAAATTGGTTTGCGGATGGATAATATCAGTCAAATATTGCTATGGGGTGATGATCATATTCTCGCACAAACAGATGGTAGATTAATTTCGCTCTGGGTGACGTTGGTGGAAGTGAAAGACAAAGACGCGTTTGATGCTCCTGATACTATCGAAGCCAAAACTACCGCCAGAGAATGGATTAAATCAGGTGAGCGCACGGAAGAGATTACTGATAGCCATTTAGCAGTGGTGAATCGAATTTTGCCGACATTACAAAATTATCTTGCTAAGATTCCGCCAAATCAATCAGGCGGACACAGCATATGACAACTATTAGATGGCAAAAATGGGGCGAGCTGGCGCTGGCTTCAGCTCAAAAACAGAATAAACCTATCTTTTTATCTGTGGGGTATTTCACCTGTTTTTGGTGCCATGTGATGGAGCAAAAAATTTATAGTGACCCTAATTTCGCAGAGGTAATGAACCGTGATTTTATCTGCATCAAAGTGGATAAGGACGAGCGGCCTGATATTGATGAAGTCTATATGTTGGCGCGGCAGCTGATTACGGGGCATAGCGGCTGGCCAAATCATGTATTTCTCACGCCATCGGGCGATCCCTTTCTGGCGGCGGGGGTGATGGCGAAAAAGGCTAACGAAGGCGGCAAGAGCCTGCAAGGCATGGCACAGGAAGTGGCGCAGAAATGGCAAGAAAACTCCCCCATGATTGTGGATGCAGCAGGAAAAGTGGCGGAGATTGTCCGCGCCGAGCTGTCTAATAGCGGCACTGATGGGGGATTATCCACCCCTGATAAGAAAATCACCGATGATTTCTTTGCGTATCTGCAAAAACATTATGATGCAGAGGAGGGTGGTTTTTATGGTCAGCCTAAATTCCCGCATGAGAATTACTTGCTCTTTTTGCTCGCGGATTATCGTTATCGCAAGGAAGAGTTGGCGCTCGAAATGGCCGCGCTCTCGCTTAAAAAAATGGCGGCAGGCGGGATTTATGATCATGTGGGCGGTGGCTTCCATCGCTATACCGAAGATCGCGGATGGTCAGTGCCGCATTTCGAGAAAATGCTTTATACACAGGCATTGCAAGCCCGCTGTTTGAGCGAGTTATACGAGATTACGGGTAAGTCGTATCATCGCGATTTGGCGATGGAAACGCTCGATTTTACCTTGCGTGAATTGCGTGCGCCGAATGGCGGTTTTTATTCTGCGATAGATGCAGAGACAGGCGGTGTAGAGGGTGCCTATTATGTATGGAAAGAGAAAGAGCTAAAGCAGCTATTAGAGCCGAAAGAAGTTGAATTATTTTCGAAATGTTACCAGCTGAGCGAAGTTCCTACATTAGCAGGACATGAAAAAGTAGAAGGCGGAGTGCTGCGCGCAAGGCAACATCTGGTGGCACTTGCGAATGAGAAAAACCGTAGCTATGAGAGCCTGCATAGCGATTTGCAGGTGATTATGGCGAAGTTGCGTGCAGCGCGTGATAAGCGTGAAAAGCCAGAAACGGATACTAAAATCATCACAGCGTGGAATGCGCTAATGATTGAAACTTTCGCCGAAGCCAGCAAGATTTTAGAGCGCAGTGATTATCTCGAAGCGGCAGTGCTGGGGATGGAATTTCTGCTGAAAGAGCTGCGTCAGAGCGATGGAACGCTGGCGCGGGAATGGAAAG
>JBILIE010000014.1:0-13606 GCA_044350115.1 Rickettsiales bacterium | reverse complement strand
TCGGCAATCTGGCGCAGATAATGCTCGCTATGGGCAAATCGCGGCTGGTTGGAAAGCAGATGATAGCCCTCGGCGGTATCGAGCGGCAGCGCGGTGAAAGCGAGATAGCCGCCAGAATGCAGCGCCCGCGCAGCACCATCAACCATCGGCGCCAGCCCGCCCATCATCGGGGCAACATTGGCGGCGGCAATGGCATGATACACTGGCTTTTGCTGGTTCAACAAATGAGCGCGCAAATCGCCTTCGAGCAACTGATCGTAAATGCGTTTGCCCCTGCGGGTTTTGCGTTTGCGAGCCTGTGCAAGCATCTCTTTGCTGAGATCAATCCCGATTAATTTATGCGCCATCGGGCGCAACAAATCGCCCATCAGCCCCGTACCGCAGCCCGCATCGAGGATCGTTTCGTAAGCATCCTGTTGTTCTGCCAGCGTTTCATAGACCGAGAAATGCCCTGTATAATCCTGCGCTGCCAGCTCCTCCACCTCGTAATTCTCAGCGCGGGCAGAAAATTCGCCTTTAATCAGCTCTGGCGGGGTGGTGTGCGGCTGATAGCCTTCCGCATATTTACCGCCCTGCAAGGTAGCAAGCAGATACAATGCAGATTCGTTTTTGGGTTTAAGCTTCAGCGATTCTTTCAGCGCTGCCACGCCCAGCCCAATTTCGTTCAGCGCAAAATGGCAAATAGCAGAGTTATACCATGCATCGGCGCGGCGCGGCTGCCGCCAAAGAGTAAATTTAAAACGATACAGCGCCTCTTTATATTTCCCTTGCTGAACAAGCTTACAGCCGAGCGCAAAGCTCGCTTGCGCGGGGTTGCCGAATTTCTGCACTAACCGCGCAAAACCACGCTTGAGCGGCGCAAGTTTTTGCTCAATTTCTTTAGTGATTTCGAACGTGAGTTCTGTCATGAGTGGGTGCATCCACGGAGTGTACCCAATGACCACCACAACTGCAACCACCCTCGATGCCGAGGAAATCGCCAAATTTTCCGCCCTTGCCGAACAATGGTGGGACGAAAAAGGCAAATTCGCACCGTTGCATCGCATTAATCCCGTGCGGTTGAAATATATCCGCGACCACGCACTAGCGCATTTTGAGCGCGAGGATGTGCTAAACACCTTCACAGGACTCTCTGCCCTTGATATTGGCTGCGGTGGCGGGCTGGTGAGCGAACCGCTGGCGCGGATGGGCTTCAGCGTCACCGGCATTGATGGCGGCGAAAAGAACATCAAAACCGCGAGCATTCATGCGGCACAATCGGGGCTGGCGATAGATTATCGAGCAATAACAGCGGAAGAATTAGCGGCATCAGGCGCACAATATGATGCGGTATTCGCTTTAGAAATTATCGAGCATGTGGCGGATGTACCCTTGTTTCTGGAATCCGTAGCGAAGCTGGTAAAACCGGGTGGAATGTTGGTAATGAGCACCCTCAACCGCACAATCAAAGCCTATGGACTGGCGATTATCGGTGCAGAATATGTGCTACGCTGGCTGCCACGCGGCACGCATGACTGGAAAAAATTCCTCAAACCCCACGAAATAGCCCTGCCCTTGCAGCGCGAAGGCCTGACATTAGTGGAGATGCAAGGGCTAGTGCTCAACCCCTTGAGCCGTATCTGGGAAATGTCAGCCAGAGATTTAGACGTGAATTATATGATGGTGCTGAAGAAATAAAAAAGCACTACCGCCCCAAAGTCCCCATCAACTCCGCCCATTCGCGTTTGCTTAACCCGCTGGTTTCCTGATTCACCGCTTCACCGTCAAGCATGCGCTTTACAATCTCCAGCCCCTTGGAGGAGAGATTGGCGGAATTCATTCGGTAGTCTTCAAACGCACCTGCGGCGATAGGCACCCATTTTTCGACGACATTGAGCATCGCTTCCGCATAAACGCGGATTTCGTATTGGGCGTGGGGGTCGGCGCGCAGGCGCAGGAAGTGGAACAGGTTGTGCAGATCCACCTTCCAATACCACTGGGTATAGGCATTCACGGGCAAATTCATCCGCGCCAATTCACGCGCCAAACCTTGCTTGGATTCGTCGATGACATTACCCGCAGAATCCTCGTTCAGCATGGCTTGATAATGATCGTAGCATTGTGAGGCATCGTCTTTGAGCCATTGCAGCGCACGCGCTGCTTCTTCGCCCTGCAACACTTCACCACGCCCCTGATTGTTGATTTTGCTTTGGGTGGCGAGCTGTTCCGCCTTTGGAATATAAAATTCGCGGTCGAGGATAGAATAACGCGCGGAATATTCATTCACATTCGCGGTGCGGTGACGAATCCACTGCCGCGCCACAAACATCGGCAGCTTCACATGGAACTTCATCTCACACATTTCAAACGGCGTGGAATGCCAGTGGCGCATCAGATAGCGAATCAGCCCCGCATCCTCCGACACCTTTTTGGTGCCCTTGCCGTAGGAGACCCGCGCCGCCTGCACAATCGCAGAATCATCCCCCATATAATCAATCACCCGCACAAAGCCGTGGTCAAGCACGGGGATGGCCTCGTACAAAATCTCCTCCAGCGCGGGCACCGTAGCGCGGCGGGTTTGGAAGGTTTCAGCACGGATTTCAGAGATTTCCTGTTGGCGGAGTGTGGCTGCGGTGGTCATGATTTTTCCTTGTGTTCGGCCACAATACTAGCAGCAGTTACCCGCGCTTTGCAACCGTGCTTTACCCGTTATTCACTGTTTTATTGGGCAAAAAGGGCGGCACAAGAGAGGCCTTCCCGAGCGAAGGGAGCAAGCATTGTGAGCAATATTGACAGCAGACTGTATTGTAACAATTAATTCATAAAGTCTGTCATCAAATTGTCACAGCCGCATGAGATAAGTACGTGTATCAGTCACAATGAATAGGTAAGTTCAGCGGCAGAATAGGCAGCATGCATTCGGTGGAAGTGCTTTTGGCAGCACTAGTGCTGATAGTGATAGAGAAAAATTTTCCAAACAATAACCTTACCCTAAGAAAGTAACAATCCATGTCAAGTTCAGCTATCAACCCTTTTAAAGCGTTAGCGGATGGTTTTAGTTTTTATGAAAATGTTTTTGCTCAGGCGCAGGTTTTAGAGGACAAAAATCCACCTCAAGACCTTGACGATCAATGGCATAATTTAATAAATGGTATAGAATACTACAGTGGCGCACTCCAAGAGGCCGCCGAAAAAGAGGCCGCGATAACGCAAGGTGAACATTTCCACGGCGGTAAATTTGGCGGTGGCGGTGCTGGCGGTGATTGGGAAGATACTATCGGCTATCACCCCAGTGCCGCTGAAGATATAGCGCGTTCTGAGGCAGGCCCCAGCGATGTTTATATACCTCAATCTATGGGCTATCACCCCAGTGCCGCTGAAGATATGGCTCGCTCTGAAGCAGGCCCCAGCGATGTTTATGATCCTCAGCATCAGCCCGAAGCTGTAGCAAGGCAAACGCCAAACATCACGGCAACACATCAAACCCCCGAACAAGCCCAAAAATGGGAACGCTTCGCCGCAAAACACAACATCGAAGGTGTCGAGCATGATCGGATGCTGACCAAAGATGAAATTCAGGCCATGCAAAAATATCTGGGGGTAGAGGCGGATGGAGTGATTGGAAAAGATACCCGAGCTGCGGCACGAAATTCTAATATCACCGAAGGGCATCAAACCGCCGCACAAGCCCAGCAGTGGGAAAGCTTCGCCGCAAAACACAATATTGAGGGCGTGACGGCTGACGGCGCGCTGACCAAAGATGAAATTCAGGCCATACAAAACTGCCTAGGAGTAGAGGCGGATGGAATCATCGGAAAAAATACTCGTGCCGCGATGTCGGATTATGAAAACCCTCAAAGTAACGGCCTAGAGGCGGATAGAGATACACGCCCCCATTCATCACCAGCGGAGGATGCGTTTACTCCGGTTGCAGACATGCAAACATTGCCTCCGCGCCCCATCCAAAAAGTACACTCAATGAATGAAGGAAAAGCAAGCGAGATTCCTGTGGGCAGCGCCCATCAGGGTGTCAAATTATCCGAGGACGCGATGGATAAAGTGAAAGACGCTATCAAAGATCTCATGGACTTTGGTCAAAAGGGCAAAGAAATCTTGGGAGGAAACACCCACCACGATCTCAATATTGGTAAAATACGAGGTGTGATGAAAGAGCGATTCTAATCACCAATCGATCATCCGCATTCGGCAGCATACGCTTCGCAACCATGCTTTACCCGTTATTCACTGTTTTATTGGCATAGCCTAAATTTGTTGAGTTATCTTGCGGCTACGATGAGTAAGATCAGTTTGAGCTTTGGTTTAGCCGCCTGGAATCGCGCCGCTGCCGCTGCGGCTGCCGCCTGAAGCTAAGGCATCTTGATTTTTATTGAAGCGACCGATATTGCCGAGCAGCTGCTCGAAGAAGCCATATTTCTGACCAGACGAAGGCGTTTCGCGGGTAGAAATGGCGATGTTTTGAGCCTGATTTTCGTCGTAATATTCCACTGTTTTAACCAGACCATTATTAAAGGTCACACGCAATACGTCTTGATCCACCGTCTCTGGCGCAAGGAAGGCAACGGTTTCGTTACGGCTGGCAAAATAATACCATGTCTTTTCCCCAAATTGCGAGGTAGTGGCAGGGGTGCCCAGCATACGCTGCACGTCGCTCTCTGTCGTTTGTTCGGGCACAATATTTCCCGCTTTAACGAGCAAATCAGAGCGGCCATGTTCTGCCACTTTCGGATCGCAACTTGCGACGATCACGCTCAAGGCCAGTATTGACCCCAGTTTCAGAATCTGCAACATTGCGCTCATGTCCCTCGCACCTTCTCTCAAAGCAATTTACCGCTGGCTGCAACCCGATATTCGTAGCCAAGCGGCAACAGTTTACTCGCAACTGATGGCGCAAGCAAGGCATCCGTGGTTTTACCATAAAGCGGGCGTTCCCGACACGCTGGATGGCCGTTTTGAGATGTTGGTACTGCATCTATGGGCGTTTATTTCTTCAAGGGGGATACTCCCCCGAGCTGCGCTCTCCCCCACGCTCCGCGCCTCGCCTTGCTCGGATGACGCTCAATCAGAATTTTCACCAACCGCCTTATCACGCGCCTTGCTAGAACTCACGATCGACGATATGGATCAGGCATTGCGCGAAATGGGCGTGGGCGATATGGGCGTGAGCCGCCGTATCAAGCAGATGGGCAATGCGATGAACGGGCGCTTCCACGCTTATGCTGCGGGGCTGGCAGAAGGCACGTTGGCCGATGCGCTCGCCCGCAATGCCTATGGCACCGTCACGCCAGAGGCAATTAGCCCCGAAGCGGTGGAATTACTGCAGGATTATACCTTGCGGATGGTGGCACATTTGCAAGCACAGGCAGCAGAAAAGATTGATTTGTCTGGTTTACTCATGCCAGATATAATCAAAGCATAAAATTTACAGGAGCATTTCTCATGGCATGGACACGCGAACAAATGGCGAAACGCGCAGCGCGGGAGCTGAAAGACGGCGATTATGTGAATCTGGGGATTGGTATGCCAACATTGGTGGCGAATTATATTCCCGATAATATTCACATCACGCTGCATAGCGAAAATGGGATGCTGGGCATGGGGCCGTATCCGCTGGAGAAGGATGTGGATCCTGATTTGATTAATGCGGGCAAGCAGACCATTTCGGAACTGCCCGATTCCAGCTATTTCGATTCGGCAACCTCGTTTGCGATGATTCGCGGCGGGCATATCGACATCACAATTTTAGGCGCATTGCAAGTGGCCGAAAATGGCGATTTGGCCAATTGGATGGTGCCGGGCAAGATGGTCAAAGGCATGGGCGGCGCGATGGATCTCGTCGCAGGGGTGAAGAAAATTGTAGTGTTGATGGACCACAACGCCAAAGACGGCGCCGCCAAATTGGTGAAAGAATGCGATTTGCCGCTGACCGGCAAAGCCGTGGTGAATCTGATTATCACCGAGCTAGGCGTGTTCCGCATTGAAAACGGCAAACTCACGCTCATCGAAATTGCCCCCGAAGTGCAAGAAGCCGAAATCCGCGCCCGTACGGACGCGGAGTTTGTAACGGCGTTGTATCAGCGGGTGGGTTAGAGACGAGGGCCTCCAGTATTTTTTTGTTGTTTTAAATATGTTTTTACAAAATTATCAGTATTTTCTCCACAGCCCATTTGAGATGCGCCATCTTCAAGCATTTTATCTAGCTGAACTTTAGTCAATTTCACACTTTCTGGCAGTTGGAACCTGAAAGGTTTTTCTTGGTTTTTTTCTGGTTTTTCTGGTTTTTCTGGTTTTTCTGTAGGTTTAACTGGTGGTGCAGCCATGGATGTGTCTTTTTCTGTGTTCTTATTAGGAGATTCATAGAAAGTATTTGAAAAAACACTTGGTGTGCAACTATTATTTTGCGCTCCAATAAGTAATAGATAATTTTTACCGCCATTTTTTGGTGCTAATTGAGCAGCTATAATACTCTCATCTGGTGTTAAACTCTCAGCGAGGTTTTTTTGTTGTTTTTCTAAGGCGCTCATTTTATTGCCAATATCATTGCCGGTACCTATGCCTTGTCTCCCTAGCTCAGCTAAGATTGCTATTTGTCTATCAAGTTTGTACATTTCAATAGCTTTATTTAATACGCTTTCTTTTGCTTCGACTTGAAGTGACGCCGCATAGCCACCCGAATATGCAATAGGCCGTGGCGCGGCATTTGCAATAAGAGTCGTATCCGCCTGATTGGTTTGAGAGGTGGACACAGTTTGCGCTGTTGCACCGGTTGCCCCCACTCCAGTTAAAACAAGTGCAGTTGTCAAATATTTGTTTTTAAGTGTGTCAAATAAACTCATAAAAATGGCTCTCCTTCATAGGGTTGATAAACCCACACTACCACCTCAAGATTACAGAATGATGACGATTAACGAAAAATTAACATTGTCATCAAATCTTCATATTTTCACGAGTGACGATGTTTTCAGGCAAGAAGCAGAACTCTGCGCCCGTACGGGTGCGGAGTTTGTAGCTTAGCGCGAGTAATGACTTTTTCTTCTAAAAAATAAATTCAAAATCAGCTGCCTAACGTTGTCATGCCGAATTTATTTCGGCATCCACGGATCCACAAGCATAGACTTTGCCTATTGAAACGTGGATGCTGAAACGAGTTCAGCATGACAAGAAATGAAAGTCGTTACTTGCGTGACTTAGAGATTCTAAACAAAGGTTTTAAGAAACCAACTGCCCTACGAGCAATGCCCGCGCCAGATCAATCGGCTCGGGTACGATCGCGCAGAGGCATATGCCGTTTTCGCGTTTGACGATACGCATAGAACGCACATTCACTTTCGCATCCGCGAGTTTGACGGCGAGTGAGGCAAGCCCGCCGGGAACATCCGGCACTTGCACCAGCAGCACTTCCTCTGGCATCACCTGATACTCAGCATTGCGCAGCACTTCGAGCGCCTTGTCGAATTCGTCCACCGCCAGATGCAGCACGCCGTTTTTCTCCAGCCCGTCGACATTAATCTGGGTGATGTTAATGTGATGATCCGCCAGCAATTGCGTAATCTCCGCAATTGCGCCCGTACGGTTTTCCATCACAACGGTGAGTTGCTGGGTCATTGTTCTCTCCCTTGAGGGGGTCTTAACCCCCATCGCTTTGCTCCCCCCGCCGCTACGCGCCTCGCTTTGCTCGGTTGGAGTATTTGATTACCTTTCGGACACAATATCCGCGATAATGTTATTAATGATGTCTTTCGTAATATGCCCCATTGTGATGACATGTGCAATGTTTTGATAGGGCGCGAGGCTCCATTTGCGGATTAGCGCATCTGAAGGACGCGGGAAAACCACCGTGATGGCATGTGGATTTTTCCATGCGGGAATGCCTGCTTTGTTCATTGCCTCCACCGTATAATCTGCCATATCGAGGCATTGCTGGGTGAGTGCGCGCAGGCCAGTTTCACCGTGGCGTGTGACCGCATACCAAAGCATCAGTGGCGTAATCGCGCTGCGTGAACCAGGGATGGTCGTATCCATCGCGCCGATATATTCAATCGAACGACCAATGCGCTGCACATTGGATTTCAGCGCGAGTGCCAGCCCGCAAGGCGTGGGGCTGCCGATAAATTTATGGCCGCTGATGGAGATACTATGCGCGCCATCGGCAAAATCAAAAGCGGGACGATTTCCCTCGATAAACGGCAAATAACCACCCGAAAGCGCGGCGTCGCTATGGATATAATACTGGCTGATCGCGAGCGATTTCAGAATCTCTTTCATCTTCGGTAGGCTATCAAACGCTTGTTTCATCGTGCTGCCGATATTGGCAAATAAAATTGGGGTTTTATCGCGGTTCACCTGCAAAGTCGCACGCAAATCTTCATAATCCATCTCGCCATTTTCTTGGCTGCGGATCATGATATTGCGCATCCCGAGCACATGGATAATCTTATTCACGCTATAATGCGTATCTTCCGAATAATACACAATCCCGTTGGGATGCAGCTCCCGCGCCAGATACAGGCCATACATATTGCCTTCCGTACCGCCGCCCGTCACATAGCCCCAGACATTATCGGCAGGCATATGCAACCAGCCCGCAAATTGCGTCAGCAGCTCGCGCTCAAATTCCAGCGTGTTGATGGCGTAATTGCTGTTAAGCCACGGATCGCCAATATTATTCGCCGAAAGCGCCAGAAATTTGCTCACCTCGCTATAATCGAAATTCAGGTTGCAGGGATAACCTGTAAGGCGTGTGCGGCCTAAAGTAAGGCGTTCAAACAATTCCTCCAGCCGCTGTTTCTGGTCAGCGGGGAGCGGATGAGCATAGGGGGCGTGGGTCTGTTGGGTCATAGGCCGCGCTATAGCATGCAAAGAAAGCTTTGTCACTAACCACTCATTCTTAAGATGACAGCTGTGCTGCTTTTGCGTACACTGCAAACATGTCCCCGCGCCCCGCTCACAAACATTCACGCCCTCCCGCGCCACGCATTCCGAAAGGCGATGTTTATGCTGCGCTCGATTTAGGCACGAATAATTGCCGTTTGTTGATTGCCGAAGGTTGCACTGCGGCGGATGGAAAAACGCCGCCTTCTTTGCAGGTGTTGGATAGCTTTTCGCGTATTGTGCGCTTAGGCGAAGGCGTGGCGGAAAGCGGCGCGCTCTCCGATGCGGCGATGGAGCGCACGCTGGATGCATTGCAGATGTGCCAGAAAAAACTGGAGAGATTCCCGCAGTGGAAAGGCCGCTTTGTGGCGACAGAGGCCTGCCGTCGTGCGGCCAATGGTCAATATTTCATCGCTCAAGTGAAAGAAAAAACCGGCCTGACGATTGAGATTATCTCGACGGAAGAAGAGGCTGGGCTAGCTTTTCAGGGTTGCGCCTCGCTGCTCAAGCCCGAACCGCCCCACGCGCTGGTGATCGATATTGGCGGCGGCAGCACCGAATTTATGTGGGTGGAGGTGGAACCGACTGCCGACCGCACCAAACCGCTGCTGCCACATAAAGTGCATCACTGGTTTTCGCTCCCCCACGGCGTGATGAATTTGTCGGAGAAATTTGGCGGCGCAGGTTTTGCCGAAGTTTATTTTGAAGAGATGGTGGATTATCTCATCCACCGCCTGCAGGAATTTGACGTTGATCAAAAAATTGAAGAGGCCGCCGCCAATGGCGACCTGCAACTGCTTTCCACCTCTGGCACCGTCACCACTTTGGCGGCAATTTATCTTGGTCTGCCGCGCTATGAACGGGCGAAAATCGACGGTATCACGCTGAGCACCGCCAAACTTCGCCATTCTATTGAAGGCATTTTGCAGATGCGTGCATCGGAACGCTTTAACCATCCCTGCATTGGCTCTGATCGCTCCGATTACATCATCTCTGGCTGTGCGATATTCGAGGCCGTCTGTCGCCTTTGGACAGTACGCGACATCACCATCGCCGATCGCGGTGTACGTGAGGGGATTATTTTATCGCTGATGGCTAATCGCCGCTAAAAATCCCTCAGCAATCCATTGGCTAAACCAGCCTTGCACGGCCTCAATCGAAGGCGCATTCTCCAGCGCGGTGGCGAGGCTTGCTCCTTGCTGCAAATGCGTCAGTGCTGCATATTCTTCCGCTGGAATAATATGGCGTTTTACTTCGTTTTCATGCCTGACGAGGAGCATATATTGTGTGGATGCAGCAGGCATCTCGATCGGCTCCTCGCGCCGAAATGCCGCCAGATATTCTTCCACCGGATGCGAGAGAGTGAGCAATTTCGATGCGGCACGCAGGGGGATATTTTGTTCCATTAAGCTTTCCGACGAAGTTGTTGTATCCGGCTGCCACGGCGCGCTTTCAGGCATCCAGAATACCTCAATAATCGCGGCTTCAAGGGTGGCGAGTGTATGTGCTTTTGGATCGTCAAATGCCTCTGCAAACGAAAGGGAATATAACGCCAAATCCCAAAATGTGGAGGGGTTTTGGCGAATATAATCGGTCACTTTCTCCGCAAACTTTTCCTCGCCCAAATAATATTCCAGTGCAGGGAAATCTTCGCGCACCGATTCAAATAAACGGATTTCATAGCCCTCCGTATAGACTGATAACCGTGCCTCAGGCGGAAATTCATTATGCCGTGATAGCTTTATCAGCGGCAACATCGGCACGCGCTCACCTGCAATCATGGCGTTTTGTAGTGCAGAAAGTTGTTCAGCATAGGCACTCATGCGATCTCCTCCGCCAATGTCTTTGCCTTCTCCAGCTCCGCCATCACCACAGCAAATTCAGGGATTTCCTCATCCCATTCAATCATCGTGCTGCGCAACCCTTTGGTTTCGAGCGTATAGCGAAACAGCTCCCAGACAGGGTCGGCCACGGCTGCCGAATGGGTATCAATCAAATGCGTGTGTTGATCGGTATGCCCTGCCAGATGATATTGCACAATCGCGCTTGCGGGGATCGCATCAATATATTTTTTTGCATCCCAACCATGATTAAAACTGCTGACATAAACATTATTCACATCCAGCAGAATCCCGCAGCCCGTGCGGTGGTGCAGCTCGGCCAGCAATTCGGGTTCGCTGATGGTCGTGCCGTTAAATTCTAAATAAGTAGAGGCATTTTCCAGCACTAATGGCCGCCCCAGCGCCTCCTGCACCTGCAAAATGCGCGGCACTAAATGTTCAATCGCTTCTGCCGTATAGGGTATCGGCAAAAGATCATGCGTGTTTTTTCCCGCTACGCCCGTAAAGCATAAATGATCCGACACCCACGCCACTTCCAGCCGATCCGCCAATGCGCGGAGCTTCTGCAAATATTCAATTTTAAGTGGATCGGTGGAGCCGATGGAAAGCGAAACGCCGTGTATCACCAACGGGTAATCACGGCGTAAGTCGCTCAAAAATTCTTGATAACCCGCATGGGCGTTCATAAAATTTTCGCTGATAATTTCGAACCAACCAAGCTTCGGTTTCGACTCTAAAATTTCATCATAATGCGGTGAACGCAAGCCAAGACCAAAGCCAAGTGCGGGCAACATGAGGTTACTTCTTCGGCGCAGTGAGCGAGCCTTTCAGCTCCACGCATGTGCCTTTGGCCACATATTTCCAATCATTCGCATTATTATCACGCGTCGATTGACCCGCACAGCCATTCACGCCATCTGCCGAGGCGCAATCGTTTTTGCCTGCTTTGGCAACGCCGTAGCATTTTTCTTTTTTGGGGCTGGCTTTTTCCATCGCCTGTACGGCAACCGAAGTGGTAATCGCCGCAGCCAGTGCAGCACAGAGAACTAATTTATTCATCGTTATCATTCCTTGTGAGTGGAGAAAAAAGGAGGCAGCCGAAACTGCCTCCCTTTGCATCATTACTTCGCCGCTTTAGTTTTGCAGCCATTTTTAGTTTTGCATTTATGTTTTTCTGCTTTCGCTGAGCATTTATGCTTTTCTGTTTTGCCAGTACATTTATTTTTTTCAACGGCCTTACAACCATTTTTTTCCGCCGCAACAGCCGCAACAGGTGCTTTTTCGGTTACAGGAGCTTCAGCCGCAACAGCGGCAGCGGAAGCCATAATGCCCGCAATGGCGGCAGTGAGAAGTGCTTTGTTCATGATGGTGCTCCTTATATTGTGTTTAAAGTGAAGTAAGATGCCTTACACTCCTTAATTCGGGCATACTCTCAATCAAGTTACATAGCGATCCAAAAAATTTAGAGGCTTAGCATCGCCAGCATACCCAGCCCCAACACAATACGGTAATAGGCAAACGGCGCAAAGCCGTGCTTGCCGATAAAGGCAACGGTGGCCTTAACGACGATGAGCGCGGTGATAAACGCTGCCAAAAACCCCAGCGCAATGACGGTGACATTTTCCACCGAGAGCACCGCCCAGTTTTTGTAGAGGTCGTAAGCCGTCGCCGCAAACATGGTAGGAATCGCGAGGAAGAAGGAAAACTCCGCCGCTGCTTTGCGCTCCAGCCCTAACCACAGCGCACCCATAATCGTAGCGCCAGAGCGCGATGTGCCGGGAATCATCGCAAGACACTGGAAAAATCCAATTTTAACCGCCATTTTCCAATCCATCTTTTCAACACTGAGCACTTCAGGCGTGGGTCGCATTTTCTCGATCCCTAAGATGGCAATACCACCTAGAATGAGCATCACCGATACGACGAATGGGGAAAATAAATGCTGTTTGATAATACTATGTGCCAACACGCCAATCACCATTGCCGGCAAAAAGGCGAGCAGTAAATTGAGCGTGAATTTCTGCGCTGCTGCTTGCGTGGGTAATCCGAGAATGACAGTGGTGATTTTGCGACGATACAGCCAGCAAATTGCCAGAATTGCCCCCAGCTGAATAGTGATTTCAAACACCTTGCCTTTGGGCGCCTCAAACTTCAGCAAATCAATCAGCAAAATGAGATGCCCTGTGGAGGAGACAGGCAGAAATTCTGTCAGCCCCTCGACAATGCCGAGTAGAATTGCTTGCCAGAATGTTGCGTCCATCACCGATCTCCTAATTTAAAAATAGCCCCTTATTCAAGCAAGGCGAGGCGCGTTGTTAACCGAACCTTAAACTAATGGGAGTAGAGTCAAAATAACAATAAGAAATAAGGGGAACTTTATGTCACAACACCATATAGGCTGGAATCGGTCAGACGATAGCCATGCACCTCTCTCTGCACTCGCCACCTCACCTCACGAAACGATGACACTTGAGCGCCCATCGCTCGTAGAAATGACGCGTGAACAATATGAAGGCCTGCTTAACCGCGCCCTCCGCCGCTCCCATCGCGAAGATTAGCTTTTTATTGTGTGGGGGATATTCCCCCGAGCTTCGCTCCCCCCACGCTGCACGCCTCGCCTTGCCCAGATGCAGGCTCTTATTGTATTTCTCAATACTTACTACACATTGTTGCGATCGCGAAATTCTTCGGGTTTATCAACGATCACCGTGTCGATTTCCTTAAATCCCTCCCAATCGCTCCCGCGCTTTCTGCGGGTGAAGAAACGGGTTATCCAGCGGAAAAATTTCATGAGAGTCTGCTCCGTAAGTGAAGGCATATGACAAGAGAAAGCCACTTCCTGATTTGTATTTGAGCACATAGGCTCGGGTTATTCAACCTATACAATGGAGCCTGAA
>JBILIE010000161.1:0-4363 GCA_044350115.1 Rickettsiales bacterium | reverse complement strand
AAGCTCCTCTCATGGTCACAGCATTGCAGAAGTGGCGGGACTGCAAACTGCGCTCGATGCCAAGGCGGATCAATCGGCCATTCCAAACACAGCGCAGGCGCAGGTGGACTTTGGCCACGCATCCGGTGGGGAAAGTAACTTCACCCGTGCGTCGGTGTCTGCTGCATGGGTCGAAAACGGATCGGTGATCCTCTGCGCGGTGGCGTCAGGATCAGCCGATCACGATCCCGAAGATGGGGCGCTCGAAGGCATTACGGCCACGGCCTGCAATCTGGTGGAAGGTTCGGGTTTCGACGTAATTGCCCATGCGCCGGGTGGCAGCTGGGGACGGTATAACATTAACATCATGGGGTTATAGAATGAGCATCATTCTCAAATCGGGTGATTCTGCCGATCTTGCATCGGTGGACGCCAACAAACGCCTGAAGATCAACCTGCCGATGGAGCTGGTGGATGCTGGCTACTCGGTGCTTGCCGGGGAATCTCACGACGGGCAAAGCGGCGAGCCGCGTCTGGTGCGTGCGGCGCGGGTATCAACCGACGGTCGCCTGCGCGTGGGCGTGGATAATATCTACTGGGCGGATACCTTCAATCACACGGTGGTGGATGGCAGTGCCTATCAATTCGTCAGTGTTACAGCCACCATCGCCATGACAGGCGGCTTTTTGGTGCTGAACGCTGGCAACTCGGTGGCCTCCGCTGCGGTCGCACGGGCGCAGACCTTCCGAACTTTTCCGCTGCATCCGGCTGGTTCGCTGGAAGTAGCCTTCAGGCAGCGCTTTGCCAATAACCCTATCGCCAACAATGTCTGCGAGTTCGGCGTTGGTTTTGCCGCAACAACCGCCACGCCAACGGATGGGGTATATTTCAAGCTCAACACGGCTGGCGTGCTGGTGGGCGTGATGAATATCAACGGCACAGAAACCACTACCGCGCCGATGCCTTCGCCCGTGGCCGGACAAGTAAGCCATTATCGCATTGTCATTGATCAGGATCGGATCGAGTTCTTCATCGACGGCATTCTGCATGGTGTAATCCTCTCGCCCAATACCGCCGCCGCTGTATCTCTCTCTCGCTGGCTGCCGCTGCTCATGCGCTGCTACAATGCCGCCGCTACCGGCACCACCCAGCGCATGGAAGTGGCCGATGTATCAGTGATTGCCCGTGATCTGGCGCTGAACCGCCTATGGCCTACGGCAATGGCTGGCGCAGAGTGCGGCAGCTACAACAACCCACGCGGTGCAGCGGTGGCGCAATCTGCCAACTATGCCAACAGCGCAGCACCGGTAAGCTGCAAGGCCGCATGAAAGCGCCTGCGCGAAGAGACATTAACGAGGACTTTCCTTTACGCGGATTCGTGTTGTGCGATTGCTGCAATACGCCACTAAAGGGGTGCTGGTCGATTGGTCGAGGCGGCAAGTATCCTTACTATCTCTGCCACACCAAAGGCTGCGAACTTTACGGCAAGTCGATCAAACGGGATGATCTCGAAGGAGACTTCGAGGCACTGCTGAAGGAAATTACGCCTTCACCCATCATGGTGAAGTTAGTCGAGGATGTGGTAGAACGCGCCAAGGACATTAAGCTCGACAGCTATGAAGAGATTCGCGCAGGCCTGATGAAAGATCGAAAGTTGGTGGATCACAAGATTCAGCAATTCTTGGATCGCATCGTGACAACCGATAGCGCCATTCTGGTTGCCACCTACGAGAAACAGGTCAAGCAACTGGAGAATCAGAAGGCCGTAATCAACGAGCGTTTAGAAAATTGTGGGGTGGTGGATGAGAGCTTCGAGAAGGTGAATAGAACCGCCCTCGAATTTTTAGCAAACCCGCACAGATTCTGGCGCATGGCCGATTTGACGGGTAAAAGAATCGTCCTCAAGGCCGCTTTTGCCAAACAAATCGCCTACAAGAAGGGAGAAGGATATAGAACCGCCGCTCTCTCGCTGCCATTCTCGGTTTTAAGGGATTTTGCCGACCCTAAGTCAGGTTTGGTGGAGGCTAGGGGAGCCTGTAACACGCACTCAATATGCACTCTAAGCTAATGATTTTTATCCATCCTGAAATGGCAAAATCTTGCCTATGTGTAACAGTTGTGTGGCAAAATAGCAAGGGAGAAACGTACCGCTAAAATAAATCCAGCACTGTCACCCCCAGCGCATCCGCAATCCGCGCTATATTCTCCAGCGACACATTCTGTTCGCCGCGTTCGATAGCACCAATATAGGTTCGGTGCAGTTCGCACTCGAAGGCAAAGCCCTCCTGAGAAAAGCCACGCTCCTTACGAAGGGTTCGCACCCTTTCGCCGAAACGCTTTTTTATCTTATCCAGCGCGGCCTGTTCCATGAACAGTATTCAAGGGATTGCAGTTTATAACTCTACAGAATATAACTAGCATTATCCAAAGGAGTGGATATGAGCTGGGCAAATGAATATTACGAAATCATGGAGTTTTATTTCTACGAGCCGCAGCATCTAGAGTGTAACAGGAAAGTGGGCAACACTCTGAAGCTGGGCGAAGTGCTAACCTCACTCCGACAGAAAGAAGTGCCGCTCAATCATATTCTTAATATTGGTCTGCATATGCTGCCGAGTGCTGCACTGGTGAAGTTGTTGGGGTATTATGTTCTCGTCGATAACGCTGAATTTGTATTGCAGGGCGGGGATATTTTACCGCGCTATAAAATCATTTACCCACAATTCGAGAATTTCTCGCAACCAGATATTTTCCTTTCCTCGCCGAGGCAGAACATCTTTATAGAATTGAAAGTAAAGACAAAAACGAAGATTGAGCAGTATCTAAAATATCTGTTCTTGCATACGCTGGATGAAAAACATTGCGGCTACCGCAAGAAGATGGCCTTCACAGGTGCAGCTTTCTGCGCACTTGGGCTTTTCATTCTCTCGCTCATCTTCGGCTGTAAAAAAGAAGAGCGTCCACAGTTCAACTGCTTCGATGAGCCGGTCATTGCAGAAAAAACCATTGTGGCAATTGAAAACCGTCCAGTGACTCTGGAATGGGCTATCAACGGGAAAGTCATCCAAACGATGCAAACCATTGTTGCCCCTGCGTCAGAGAGCCAATTCACTACCGGTCTTTGGCAAATCGGTGTCAACGGCACCATAGTGCCGGGAGGAGCCCTGATTATTAACACGGCGCATCCACTGGTGGTTCTGTTGGCCAATAAAGATGCCTCTGGAGCATTCGTTGTGACAGGTGTCCGGCCTTTCCAATCTAAAGGTGGGTCCACGGCGGCGTGGGGTACCAGTGTTGACGGAAATAATTTCGGGTACACAGAAACCTCAACCGAGATTATCATTTCTGCCAACAACCTAACGTCTCCCTCAACATCGGATTACAACCAAGACGACCTCATGTGCGTCCGGTTAACCATCCAAAAGTAATCGTCGCGCTGAAAAGCGATAACGGCGTATAATACCAGTAAACCGCAAAGCGGCAGTGACACATTAGTGTTGCTGCCGCTTTCGGCGTTTATGGGGTGGAGAATACTCACCGCAGCCGCAATTCCAAAGTAAGGTTGGTTGTATTGGGCAAAGCCCTGTTTTTTCCCTTCAGACGGTAAATTTAGGGGCGCAAACTCCACCTAATAGAATTTCCTCAATGCCCCGTGCAATCGATTGCACGATTTTCATTGCGCGAATAAATCATCTGAATCTTAATTAAGGGTTTTTTGTGCAATTAATTGCACGAGAATTGCTAACTCATGCACAGACGCTTTGGATAGTGAAATTGCTTATGCGAGGCAGGTGACTCTTGCCGCATTCAGCCCCGCAAAATCCTCCCGTACGAGCTGCACCAGTTTCATCAGCAGGTCGGCGGTGAAGGTTTCGTCCACCAGTTCCGCTTCCAGCGTTTTCCAGATGGGTTCGGCATAGCCTTCATAGATGAGCCGCAGGTTTACGTTCTCCGATTCCAGCACGAACCCGATATTGCCCAGATACCGCACCCAATCTTTTTGCGGAAGATGCTGGCTGAGGAAGGGGTGAAGGGTGGGGCTGTTTTTTGCCCAGAGTAAGAGGGCGGCTTTCCCTATGCGCGTATAAAGGTCGAGAGCGCACAGGGGATATAAGACATACTGTCAGTTATACTCAAGCCTTGATAAGGAGGAAATGGCAAGGAAAATTCTTGGGATAGCGTTGCTATATGGCCGTATATCCATGTCTTATACTCAGGATATTTTGCGTCCCAGCTTTCCTCATTTTTGGGAATAATCTCTTTCTCAACTACGCAAACATAGTGCGAAACATTATCAATCTTGATGTCCAACCCAATACCAATGGCAATAATATATAGTATGATTGCGTCATGGTGGTGACCTAAAGCGGATGCAACCCATCCC
>JBILIE010000160.1:0-4402 GCA_044350115.1 Rickettsiales bacterium | reverse complement strand
TTGTGCTGGATGTTGAGGTGGTGATTGATAACGTGAACGGTCTTGTCAATTCTTCATGGGTTTCCCTCCAAAACGGCAACATCGTGTTCAACTTCCCACCGCTGGACACCAGTTGGGGGGCGGAGAATACCAGTGGGTTTACCTATTTCTAGCAGAGTGCTGGACATCACTCCATATTCCGCCTAAAAACAATTTATGTTTGCACGATTTTTTGGATTCGTCTCCGCCGATATGGGCATTGATTTAGGCACCGCCAACACCTTGGTGTATGTGAAGGGGCGCGGTATTGTGCTGAATGAGCCTTCTGTCGTCGCGATGGTGCAGGAAAAAGGCCAGATGGTGCCCTATGCTTTCGGTAATGAAGCTAAATTGATGCTGGGGCGCACACCCGCTAAAATTGAGGCGATTCGGCCACTCAAAGACGGTGTGATTGCCGATTTCCGCAGCGCGGAAGAAATGATTAAAGAATTTATTCTGCGGGTGCATAACCGCAAAAGTTTTTCTCGTCCGATGATTGTGATTTGCGTGCCGTCAGGCTCCACTCCTGTTGAGCGTCGCGCCATTCAGGAGGCGGCAGAACATGCGGGCGGGCGGGATGTTTATCTGATTGAAGAACCCATGGCAGCCGCTATCGGAGCAGGGCTACCCGTAACCGAACCTACGGGTTCAATGATTATCGACATCGGTGGCGGAACGACGGAAATCGCAGTACTCTCGCTTGGTGGCATTGTGTATTCTCGCTCGGTGCGTGTTGGCGGTGATAAAATGGACGAAGCCATTATTCATTTCGTTCGTCGTTATCATAATTTGTTGATTGGCGAGGCCACTGCCGAAAAAATCAAAAAAGAAATCGGCGCAGGTTGCCGCCCAGAATCTGGCGATGGAAAATTGATGGAAATTAAAGGCCGCGATTTGCTCGATGGTGTGCCGAAAGAAATTGTGCTTTCTGAAGCTCAAATTGCAGATGCACTCTACGAACCTGTACATCAGATTATCGAAGGTATTAAAGTTGCGCTTGAAACCACTCCGCCTGAACTTGCAGGCGATATTGTTGATAAAGGTATCGTGATCACTGGCGGCGGTTCATTGCTTAAGAACTTAGATAAAGTGATTTCACAATCCACAGGCCTGCCTGTATTTAACGCAGAAGACCCGCTTTCTTGCGTGGTAATGGGTATTGGTAGGATTTTAGAAAACCCTGCTTCACTTAAGCATGTTTTATTCAAACAGAACTGATTATTTGATTTTTACGAACACTTTGAACGCTTTTTTTAACGCCCTTATTGGATAAGAAACTTATCTAATTTTACGGCTGCAGCGTAGTAATTCGCGAGGACTTTGTAATAGTCTAGCTGTGCTGATACATTCTTTGTTTGTGCATTTGCCAATTGTTCTTCGCGCATATTCAGGACGAAATAATCACTGCCGCCATTGTTAAAAATCTGCTGTTCGGAGCTTTGCATTTTCTTGGCGACACCTACTTCATTGTTACTAATGTCGATATAACGCGCTGCGGCTGTGAGATCGTTTTCGATAAATTGTAATTGTTGAGCGATTTTGTTGCGTAGCATTTGGCGCTCAAAATCTAACGCTTTCAGATTCGCTTTTGCTTTTGAAATCGTGCCTTCGGCGGTGTTATTTTGCAGGGGAATGGAGATGTTAATGCCAATGATATTTTCTGTTTCCTGACGGGTGATGCTACCGTCTCCGCTATCTTTTGCGGCTTTAACCACTAAATCGGCACGCGGAAGTAATTTGTTTTCACCCGCACTTAGTTCGTTCTTATGCTTCGTAATTTCTGCTTCAACAATACTGAATTCAGGGCGAGTGGCATAGGCGCTGGAGATTTCTTTGGAGGGCAGTAATGGCGAATCATGCTCTGTCTTGGGCAGACCTAAGGGGGAGGAGTCGGGGGGGAGCATCTCACCGTTTTTATCGCGCCAATAGATGGATAAATTAGCGGCGGCATTGGCATAAAGCCGTTTTGCATTGTTGAGTAGGCCTTCGCGTTGGTAGATATACTGCTTGTTTTCTGTCACCGTAATGGTGGCAATATCGCCTTGATTGGCACGGCTGACGAGGCCTTTTTGACGCTCTTGCGCGATGGATAATAAGTTCTCGTTAATACGCAGAATTTCTCCTGCAGCCAACCATTCATAATAGGCTTTCATGGCGGCATGTTGTGTGCTGATTTTTGCGAGCAATTCTTCTTGCTTTGCTTGGGTGACGTTCAAGCGGCTATTCCACAATGAGAGCCGATCATCGTCAATATCGCGGTCGCGGAGTAAGGAAATAAACGCCTCTAAATTAAATTCGCCGCCATCATTGGTGAAGCGCTCATCTTCGTATATCGGAAAGCTGCCATCTGACAGGCGATACCCCGCACTCACACGCGCATTATAGTTTTCAAAGGGTTTGACGATTTTGGTGGAGGTTTGGTTGCCGTCGTAAAATCCTGCTGTCCTCACGCTGGAGGAATTATCAAGTGAGGGATCGAAAGACCCCAAAGCTGCCTGCACCGAAGCTTCGGTTGCCTCCCGCTTGGCTTTCGCTTCCTGAATCTTTGGAAAATGTGCAAGGGAGGAGGCGAGCACCTCTTCTAACGTCAGATTTTTTGCGGCATAGACAGTAGGACAGGCAAGCAGGGAGAGGCAAAGCACCCATAGAATTATTTTTGCACTTCGTGCGTTGGGGAATCCTCCCCCCTTCTTCCTAAAGTATGGCTCACGCTTCGCGCCTCGCCCTGCTCGGATGAGAACCCAACTCTTGACGTGCGAGAGATATAACACGCGACTCATTATTGTTTCTCCGTATTTGGCTCAGAGGTCTCCTCGGAGGATTTATGGTTGCTCAGTGCCGTTTTGTTCGCATCGTAAATGGGTGGGAAGCTATTCATTTGTCTCCATAATTCGTAGCCAAGCGACACTTCGTTGAGCAGCACCCATCCATTGACTTGTGCTCCCATTCTTAAAAAGCGGGCATTTGGCCATGCTTCGTCTTTTAACGGTGAAATCAGCACGCGGAATTTACCATTGGGGGAAACAGCCGAATCGATGGCAATTACCTCGCCGCCAAAAGTGCCCACGGCGACAGAAGGCCAACCGCTAAATTGTACCGAAGGCCAGCCTTCAAAAATAAGTCGCACCTTGCGCCCTGCATGAATCAGCGGTGCGTCGAGGCCGCTTACATAAAGCTCAACTGCGGGCGTAGCATCTTTGGGCACAAAAGTGGCGAGCACATCGCCTTCTTTCACATGGGTGGAGATACCGCCCGCGAGGATTTGCAGCACATAACCATCACGCGGGGCGCGCACGAGCTGCGTGTGCTGACGAGAAAGCTGCACCTCTACCTTGTTAAAATCCGCTTTGGCTTGTGCGGCGAGCGCCTTAAGCTCTTTCCAACGAATGCGGGCTTGCTCAAATTCCTTCTGCGAGCTTAGACCTTGTTTGCTTAAATTCCGCTGGCGGTTATGATTTAGCTCCGCCGTTTCCATGGCTAAATCCACGGTTTCCATTTTGTGCTTCATCGCATCGCGCTCGCTTTGCAAGCGCTCGATTAATTGAGGGTCGTTATCAATAATTTCTGCAATCGGATCGCCTTTTTTGACTAGGCTACCATCATTCACATACCATTTATTGATGCGTCCTTTGACCAGAGAGCTGATTGTTTGTGCCCGATCTGACGGGTTGAGTGCGGTAATTTTGCCGATACCATAAGCCGTTTGTATCCAGGGAGTAAAGCCAAGGAAAAGTCCCAGCCCAACAATCCCTAACATCAATATGCGTGCCACTGTTTTGGTAATGCGAGGCGTTTTGAGTTTTGAAAATACGGTGAAGCCGCTGCGATCCATTGCGACATGTAGAGGATCTGCATCTTCGACCATCCCTCGCACAGGAATCGTGAAAAATTGTGATAGCTTTTCGACCGCCGCGCAGAGATCATAATAATGTGACAGATAATCCCCCGCTTTCGACATGCCGAAGAAGATAGAGGACAACACTAATTCAGCCGCAACCAACTGGCCAAGCGTCAATTCTCCTGAAACAACGAGCGTCCCCCCAACCCCTAAGAGGCTGGAACTTACCAGCGCATAAAGTATTAAAAAGCCAACGCTTTGTCTAAAAGACGGAATAAAATAGTTAATGCGGGCGGTTAAATAAGATTCCACCACCTGATTCGAGCGGGCAATTTCCTGTGCCATAATTTCCGCCGTGTGAGATTCGGGATCGCTGCGGCTTAAATGCTCCAGCCATTTGGCCACAGCGTATTTTTCTTTTGAAAGCTCCAATATTTTACGGGTTGCCCTCGGCCCAAACCAACGCCAAAGAATATAGATGAACAACACAAAAATAAGGTTAAACACCAGCAGCGCGGGGTGATAGCTAGACACAAGCACTAGCCC
>JBILIE010000159.1:0-4403 GCA_044350115.1 Rickettsiales bacterium | reverse complement strand
GATAAAGTTCTTACAGCCGCTCTTAAATTTATATGGAATTACAGCCATGTTCGCCCTTGTCGATTGCAATAACTTCTATGCTTCCTGTGAGCGGGTATTTAGGCCTGATTTGCAGAAAACACCGATTGCCGTTTTATCGAATAACGACGGCTGCATTATTGCGCGGAGTGCCGAAGTTAAGGCGATGGGCATTCCGATGGGTGCGCCTTACTTCAAATGCAAACAAGAGCTGGCAAGGGCGGGAGTTGCAATCTTTTCCTCTAATTATGAACTTTACGGCGATATGAGTCACCGCGTTGTCGAAAGCCTGCGCCAGTTTTCGCCAGAGTTGGAAGTCTATTCGATTGATGAATGTTTTTTGAGCCTCAAAGGTTTTGAGAAAACCGACTTGCTACAATACGGGCATAAGATGCGTCAGACCGTGAAGCAATGGACAGGCATTCCCGTGGGTGTAGGAATCGCCCCGACGAAGACGCTGGCAAAGGTAGCGAATAAGATGGCAAAACTTAGCGATGGGGTGTGCCTGATACCCGATGCGGCCTATTCACAACAGATTTTGCAACAATTCCCTGTAGGGGATTTATGGGGCGTTGGGCGGCAATATGCCAAAATGCTAAACGAGCAAGGCATCACCACGGCGGCGGAGTTATGCGCCATGCCTGATAAATGGATAAGCCAGAAACTCACGGTGCAAGGGTTGCGGATGGTGTACGAGCTGCGCGGCATATCCTGCATCCCGCTGGAAGAAATGCCCGACGACCAGAAGGCGCTGGCCGTCACGCGAAGTTTCAGCAGACGCATTACCGAATGGCACGAGATGCACGAGGCAATCGTCCATTACATCACCCGCGCAGGCGAGAAGCTACGGCGGCAGGGATTAACCGCAGGCTATATGCAGGTATTTTTGCATACCAGCCGACACAGTAACGACCCTTATTATGGAAACGCTATAGGAATCAAACTGCCCCTGCATACCGATTACACGCCGGAATTGATTGCGCTGGGCGTAAAGCAGTTGCAGCAGATATTCCGTAAAGGATTCCGCTATGCCAAGGCCGGAGTGGTATTAAGCGACCTGATACGCGGCGCAGAAAAGCAGAATGACTTGCTAACCCCACTGCAAAACACACAACAGAAAACCGCGCTTATGTTCGCGCTAGACACCATCAACAGGCAGATGGGCAAGCACACCATCTATTTCGCAGGCGCAGGCATCCAAAAGGGGTGGAGCATGAACCGAAACATGGTAAGCCCTAGCTATACAACACGATGGGCGGAGTTGCTGGTGGTTTAGAGCATAAAATTTGGTGCACTCTTGGTGCACTTGGCTACAAATTATGGCAATAAATAGAAATTAGTGGCAACAGCAAAATTCTATCAAGCAATTGTTATTGTTGTTATTATTAGTTGCATAATTTTTTCATTTATTGTTTATGACAGGCTCGAAAACCGTTAATGGGGTAACTCATTCGGGGGTTCGAATCCCCCCTCTCCGCCATTTGCTACAATCGTCGAGATTTTCGAAGTTGTTAAATGGGAAGTTGTAGGAATAACAAAGGGTTTCCCCTTTGAGCGTTAGGTTCGAAAATACAAAATTCAGCAATTCCCTTTTTTCTTCTACGCTCGAACTTAAGAACGCCTTGTGCGCTCCCATAGCCACTTTCATCAGTTTTTCCATCGTACTGCCGAACATGTTGTCGGCATCATCATAGGCGTGAATCAGGTTCACCAAATCATGCTGGCGCTTCTTCAACTGCTCCCGCTTGTTGCGGTAATCATCCGGCGGCAGCACGCCCTCGGCCAGTAAATCGACCAGGCGATCCAGCTTGGCCTGTATCTCGCTATGCTCTTTCTTGAGCAGCCCGACTTCGCGGTTATGCGATTCCTGCTTGGCCTTGTTCGCTTCTTTCACCGCCGCGATAGCCGCAGTCATCATCTCATGGTCTTTGATGCTGATCCGCTCAAGAGCGGCTTCCACCTGTGCGGCAACCTTATCCTCGCGTACCCAAAACTTCTTGCTCGGGTTCTCGGGGTTCCAGGTTACCAGATAGGTAAACTCTGCTGTCGTGTCGTTTTTGTAGCTTTTCTTTTTGGTGTCCGAGGAAACTACCCTGCCGGTGACGGCGCAGGTAAGCAGACCTCTGAATAAAAAGTCTTTGCCGCCGTACAAGAACGGCTTCTTTTCCCAGCCGCGCAATACGGCTTGGCAATCTTCCCATACGTTTCGGGAAACAAGGGGTTCGTGGCAATGCTGCATGATCTCGCCTTTTATCAGCATATCGCCGTAGTAGAAAGGATTCTGTACGATGCGATAAAGGGTCGATTTGTGTAACTCCACACCGGCCTTGCTACGCAGTCCCCACTCTTTGCAGCGTTGCTGCATTTGACCGAGTGTGTATGCGCCGGAAGCGTATTCGGTGAACATGCGCTTGAGCAATGGTGCGCGAAGCTGATCCACCACGATGACACTGTTGCCGCGCTCGTCGCGTTGGTTCAGGTAACCAAGCGGCGCGGGTCCGTACCATTCGCCTTTTTTAATCTTTTAGTCGATGCTGCGTTTCACGTTTTCGGAAAGCTGCATCACGTAACTTTTCGCGCCAAGCACACAGAAGTCCCAGCGCATGTGATCCGATGCGCTGGCCTCGCGCCCGATAATCATATTTTCACGGTAGAAGTGAAGCTCGATTTTGTCCCTGCGAACGAGATCGTCGAGATAGACCGAATCTTTGAAGCTGCGTTGCACGCGGTCAACGGCATCCGCCACGATTGCGATGGTGCCTTTTTGCCGCTTGGCAAATTCCAGCATCTCCATGAATTTTTTACGATCACCGCGTGTCGATGACTCGGTGATGGTAAAAATTTCCAGGATGTCGAAGTTTTTCTTGTCGCAGTAACGTATCAGGCGATCTCGTTGGGCATCGAGTGAGTGACCATCTTCCTGGTCTTTCGAGGATACTCGAACCAGAATAATGGCCTTGGAAACAGCGCCTGTTTCTTGAACAGCTAACTTTTGCTTTCTGCCTCTCACGTGTTACTCCCTTCCATCATGCGCTTGCAATCTGGTGATCGGGGAGTTCGAAAACCGGAATGTATCGGTTATGTACGCCTTTAGCCGGAGCTTGAACACGCGCGTACATCTCCCCGACCATAGGGATAGAGACCGAGGATACATCAAACATGGGCTGATGCACACCCTACATTCTCGGAGTTTCGACACTCCACGTCAGCATATAACCAACGCATAAAAAGATTACTATATTACAGCTGGTTAGCAAGAACTTCCTTTTCGGTTTTTGCGTTCACTCGAATGACGAGTTCGCAGTAGCCCATAAGGTTTCGTGCCAGCCTGTGTGCTTCCTGGTCGCTGATTGCGCCGCCGTGCCGCTCTTTAATGAGCGCAACGAGTTTATCGTATGCGGTTGTTTCTGGGGTCATGCGTGCGCCTCCACATCATTCGGGCGCACCTCTTGCGAGCATATTGGGAAGTATGCCAGAATTTGTCCGTTATGTCCGCTGTAAAAATGTCCGGTCATTTTTGGCCGCTCCTATCCGTTGAGTTGGTAAGTGATCTTGAGCAAGGCCAGCGTCCACAATTCCCTGGCTTTGGTTTTGCCGATTCCAATGCGCCAGCAGATTTGCTTCCAGCGAACGCTCTCCGCCCGTAACCAAATGATCCGGCGTTCCTCTTCGTGTTCGAGCAGGAAAATCCAAGTGAAGGTTTCTTCCATGCGGCTGATGGCATCAGGCAAAGGTGGTCCGAGACGCAGCGGCATTTTCTCCATCGCCATTTGCTCCCATACGGTGCGAACGATGGGAGGCCATACATTGAAAAAACCTTGGCCTTGCTGCTTTGGCAGGCGGCGCAACGTCCGCACTGCTTCTTCAAAACGATCTGCAACTTCGGTAATCGGCTGGCGGAATCCGAACTCCTTGATTGAGGCCGCCACCTTGTCCACCGCGTGCGCGGTAATCCTTGGGTTTCTGGCGTAAGGCACAAGTTTTTTGAGGTCGAGTAATTCGACTTTCATAGGGTTCTCCATGTTTGAAAAAAACGAAACGAAATGGACTTCTGGAACGTGTCGCTGGCGAAATGCCGCGCCAAGCGTCCCCGTATAGGTTCGGCTCGGGAAGGACCCAGAAGGTCAACCAATTGTATTTACTGGCAAAAGAGCCTTGATTGCAGGTGGCAGGGTGTTATCCGATAGAAGGTTTAACCAACAGACCGCCAAGCCTTCAAATGCCAGAAGAAGCCTTCTCCAGTACGCAGACATTGGAAGAAGCCTGAAGTTTTCTAGGTGTTGTGAATTGTAATCAGTAGGTTAATCATTTCTTGTGACCTTGCTGGAATATGAGTAACTTACATAAAAATTCTGACGATTTTGCGCGTAGCTTCATTCTCTTGC
>JBILIE010000158.1:0-4426 GCA_044350115.1 Rickettsiales bacterium | reverse complement strand
CATAAAGGCCAGTGGCGCCACTTCAATTTCGCCATTTTCCATTGCTTTGGTCACGCGTTCTGCGGGCATCATGTCAAACAACGCATCATAAAGCGGGCGCAGATAGGGATCAATTTTATCCTTCAAATCACCGGGTAAAAAGCCAAGTTTTTCGCCCGCCTCCACTGCGGGGCGGGAAAGGATAATCCTATCCACCTTACGGTTGAGAAAATAATGCACCGCCATTGCCACTGCAATGTAGGTTTTACCCGTACCCGCTGGCCCAAGCGCAAAGACCATGTCTTTATCAAACAGCGACTGGATATAAGTGGCCTGCGTGTTGGAATAAGGGCGCACGTCTTTTTTAAGCGTACGAATCGTAAGGTCAGAAACCCCCGATTGGTAATCCGCCCCACGCGTTTTTTTGGCTTTAGGATCCGTCGCCATGCGAATAGCAGCATCCACGTCTGAAGTACCAATATCCGCCCCTTTTTCGAGCTGAGAGTAGAGCGATTCCAGAATATATTTACCCATCTGCACTGCTTGCGCTGTGCCGCTGATGGTTACTATATTTCCACGCGAATGAATCTCCACGGCTAATTGGCGCTCTAAGCGCAACAAGGTGTCGTCCTGCTCGCCAAACAACATGGGAAGTAGCGCATTATTTTGGAAAACAAGCGTTGAGGAATCCTGCAACAACGGTGTGTTGGTTGGTGAAGCTTCTGGTGGTTTTCTCATATTACCCATGCTGCTGTTTCTCCCTGTTGTTGCTGTTCCCCCAGCGAAATGATTTTCCCTGCGAGGCTATTATCACATGCTTCGATAATTTCGACTTCTGCCATTTTCCCTATCAATGGAAGATCGGTTTTGACATGCACCGATTGCATATATGGATTTTTGCCGAGCATCTGCCCTGCAAATTTCCCTTCTTTCTCAAATAAAACCTGACAACGTGTGCCAACGGAACGCTGATTGTAATCCGTTTGTTGCCGATTGATGAGCGATTGCAACTCCTTCAAACGTTCATCACCAATTGCCGCAGGGATTTGCTCTTCTGACTCCGCCGCAGGCGTTCCGGGGCGTGGGCTATATTTAAACGAATAGGCTTGTGCAAAACCCACCGTTTCCACCAAACGCAATGTCGCCGAAAAATCTTCATCAGTCTCGCCAGGGAAGCCGACAATAAAGTCAGACGAAAAACCAATATCAGGGCGTTTGGCGCGTAATTTTTCAATAATCTCGATATATTCTGCCGCAGTATGTTTGCGGTTCATCGCTTTAAGAATACGATCCGCACCAGATTGCACAGGTAAATGCAAAAACGGCATGAGCTGTGGAATTTCACCATGCACCGCAATCAAGTCATCATCCATATCACGTGGATGCGAAGTAGTGTAACGGATACGCTCCAGCCCCTCAATTTCTGCCAATGCACGAATCAGCCGCGCAAGGTTCCAATCCGAACCATGATACGCATTCACATTCTGTCCCAGCAGGGTGATTTCCTTCACGCCTTGGTCAACCAATTTGCGCGATTCTGAAAGAATATCATTCGCAGGCCGCGAATATTCCACCCCACGCGTATAAGGCACCACGCAAAAAGTGCAGAATTTATCGCAACCTTCCTGCACTGAAACAAAGGCAGTCCCTGCCTTAGAAACAGAAGGTTCTGGCAGAGAATCAAACTTAGTAATAGCGGGAAATTCAATATCCACCACGCCTTTTTTGCGCTGCGCTTCCAGCAGCATCTGCGGCAAACGATGATAGCTCTGTGGGCCAAATACCATGCTCACATAAGGCGCACGGCGCAAGATTTCATCCCCTGCTGCTTGCCCTACGCATCCACCCACCGCAATCATCGCTGTTTTATTGTTATTTTTAGCCAGCTTTTTACGAAAACGGCCTAAATCGGAATAGACTTTATCCTCCGCCTTCTCGCGGATATGGCAGGTATTTAGAATAATTAAATCAGCATCTTCCGCTGTATCCGAGGATTGATACCCCAGCGGTGCAAGCGCATCCGCCATACGATCTGAATCGTAGGCGTTCATTTGGCAGCCATAGGTTTTGATAAATAATTTCTTACTCACTAGGCTTAGTTTACCTTTTTTTAGGGGGTCAGCGCAAGCCTTACATCACCTGCATCTGTTCACGGAATTGTCTGAGTGTTTTCGCATCAGGGCATTTCACCAGCTCATACATCCGCTTCCGGGGCGTATTTTCCTCGCGTAGATAGCGTTGTAGGCCTTCAATATTCTCGCCTTCGCCATATTCAATAAACATCACATGGGTGGGTTTTTCGGGGTATCCTAACCGTTCCTGCAGATATTTCTGTTTGTTGGAATCAATTTTCATAATTTGCAGACGAAACACCTCTGGCAGTTCCTCATGCAGGTAAAAATATCTCAGATAATCATAATAATCGACATTGTCCTCGTTCTCGCATTTGCGCGACTCAGGATGAATAAGCTCTTTCAGTAGTGCATCGTCCTTAAACTTCTTCACCTTCACATAATTCTCAACAAATTCACGTTGATGTGCAGGGAGTTTGGGCAATAGCTCACTCGCCAGCGGCGCTTTCGGGCGGTCTTGCGTAAGATAGTGATTGGTCATTTCCGCCGAATATTTATCAGGGATGGAGGTTTGCTCTGCCGCCATCACTGCAGAGGCTACAAAGATAATGAATATCAATAATAAACCCCAAACATAATGCATTTAGCACAGTGCCTCTGCCTTGCCCGCCATCACAAAATCAGCAGGGCGCAGCCCTCCCGCATCATGAGTGGTAAATGTCACCCCCACATAGCCCCAACCCAAGGTTAAATCAGGGTGATGGTTATGTTGCTCCGCCACTTCGCCCAGCTTGTTCACAAAATCCAATGCATCCACAAAGTTTTTGAATTTATAGTCTTTGTGAATTGCTTTGCCTGCAGCATCCAACTGCCAACCTGGTAAATTCGCGAGTGATTCTTCAATTTTCACACTGCTTTGTACTGTCATCATTTCTTCCTTTATGTTATGCCCCATTCTATGCAAGGATACTTTCCATGTCCACTAAACTAGAGCACCAACCGAGTAACGCGAGGCGCGAAGCGGGGGGAAGCGAAGCGTTGGGGGCTTGCCCCCAAATAATCCTATCATTCGATACTGCGCTTGGCGAATGCAGTGTTGCGCTGTGGAAAGACGGCAAAATTGCAGCCGCGAAATACGAAACAGAGCGCAATCGCCAAACCAGCCAGCTTGTACCGATGATTGAAGCGGTGATGCAGGAATCTGGCGTTGGATTTACAGATTTAAGCCACATCGTCACCACCTCTGGCCCCGGCAGCTTCACAGGGATTCGCATTGGCCTTTCCGTTGCACGGGGATTCACACTCGCTTGCGGTGTCCCTTCCCTCGCCGTCAGCACGCTGGAATTACTGGCATGGCAGGCCACCGCTATTGAAAAAGAAAAACCTATCGCCATCGCAATCAATGCCTATCGCGGTGAAGTTTATGTGCAGTCTTTTGCTTATCACGGCACCCTAAAGCCTTTATGCGAAGCACAGGCCATCCCCGCTGAAGAATGGGATAACGCCTTCCCTGCAGCCACCTATCACCGCGTTACCGATACCACTCACCGCCCCGATGCCGCCGCTTTAGCGGAATATGTCGCCCATCATTCACTCTCTGCTGCACACTACCCACCCACCCCCTTTTACATCCGTGCGCCAGATGCTAAAATTCAAACACCACTGCTTGCATCTTAAGTAACGTGACTTATGATTCGATAATTAAATTGAGGTTTTTATGTTTTTACGTCATCTTTTTACCTTCCTTGCAATCTTCGCCCTCGCAGCGTGCCAGACCAGTGCGCCCGCTCGCTTAGGTTCCCCTCAATTTTCTGGCCCTTCTTTTATGGTGCGCGCTGGGGATATTGGCTTCACCCGCTCCAGCCCTGTTCCTGCGACAGATGTTCAGGCGCGCTATCAATTCCCCACCCGTCTGGATTCTGGGATGGAAAAATGGGCGAATGATCGCATTAAACTCGTAGGCGGCCAAAATCGTCTGGAGCTAGAAATTGTTGAAGCAACGATTACAGAGGAAGTCTTGCCCACCACCAAGGGTCTCGCAGGTTTATTCAAAAACGAGCAATCCAGCCGCTATAGGGGCAAACTCAAAGTATTGCTGAAGCTCTATACTCCCGATCGCATCTCCGCCCATGCAGGGGTTGAAAGCGAAGTACAGCGCTCTATCACCGTGCCCGAAGGACTCTCCGTTGCCGAGCGTCAGCAAGCCTTTAACGACCTCGTGATTTCGATGCTGCAACAAGTGGATACCGATATGTCGCAGCGCATCCCGCAACATATGGCTGAGTTTTTAGAAACATATTAAACTGCTATGAACATCTACCTGCCCATTGCTGAGCTTTCCGTTAATATCTTCGGGTTGCTTGCGCTGGGCGGTG